>NZ_JBSGTR010000072.1:0-24070 GCF_053607505.1 Rhodococcus sp. NPDC055112 | reverse complement strand
ACCATTCGGTTCGCGGGGCCGTTCGTCTGCGTGGGTCAGCTGCCGAACGAGAGGGCGGAGCTGCCGTCCGAGCTGCCGCCGGGCAGGAGCCCGACCTGCATGACCTGAGGCTTGTCGATGACGGGGTGCATCAGGTCGAGGAGGGCCACGCAACCGCCGACGACGCCGTACAGCCCGGTGGGGATGTCCTGGGTGGTGCTGGTGACGGTCTGGCCGGGCAGCGCGCCGAACAGCGTCAGCGGGTTCGACACGTTCGGGTACACGACCACGCCCGGGTCGAGGAGCTTGGCCGGGTTGTCGACCACCGCGGGCACGTCCTTCGCGTTGACCACGAAGGCCTGGCATCCGGTCAGAGTCCACAACGGGTTCGGGTTCTTGATGGACATGGTGATGCTGTTGCCCGACGACGAAGCGTTGACCTCGGGCGGCAGAACCGTCGCCGCGGATGCCGTTGCCGGCATGGTCATCGTGACGGTGGCGACGGTGGCGACGGCGATCGCTGCACCGCCGGCGAGACGCTTGAGACCGCCCCGGGTTGCTGCCTGCATATTCGACCCTCTCAACTGAACGTATGTCCACATGAACACTGACAAACCGAAAGGGTAAGTCGTCCGGGGGGTCTCGCGTGGACGATCCGCTGAACGGTTGGACAATTCACACGGCTCGGGCGCGGCGCCTATTGTTCGGGAGTGAGCCAGTCCGAGAATCAGCCAGACTCCACTCCGGCGCAGAACCCGAATGCCGGCGACGAGAGCACGCTCACCGTGCTCCTCGCGTTCGGCGCGAATCTTGCTATCGCGGTGGCGAAGTCGGTCGCCGCCGCGCTGACGGGGTCCGCCTCCATGGTCGCCGAGGCGACCCATTCCTGGGCGGACACCGGGAACGAGGTGCTGCTGCTGATCGCCAACCGGCGGTCCCGACACGCGGCCGACAAGGCACACCCGCTCGGGTTCGGCCGCGAGGCCTACATCTGGTCGATGTTCGCGGCACTCGGCCTGTTCGCGCTCGGCGCGGGCGTCTCGATCACCCACGGCGTCCAGGAACTGTTCAATCCGGAACCGGCCAGCGACTTCGGGGTGGCCTACGCGGTCCTCGGGATCTCGTTCGTGCTGGAGGCGATCTCCTTCCGACAGGCGTTCCGGCAGCTGCGCTCGGAGGCGTCCGACGCCGACCGGGATCTGCTCGAGCACGCGCTCAAGACGTCCGATCCGACGGTCCGCGCCGTGTTCGCGGAGGACGCCGCCGCGCTGGTCGGTCTGGTGATCGCGTTCGCCGGCGTGCTGGCGCACCAGCTGACCGGCTCGCCGGTTCCGGACGCCCTCGGCTCCATCGCGGTCGGCGTGCTGCTCGGCGTGGTCGCGCTGATCCTCATCGACCGCAACCGGCGCTTCCTGGTCGGCGAGGAGGCATCGCCGCAGCTGCGCGGCGCGGGTCTCGAGACGCTGCTGTCGCTGCCCGAGGTGAGCCGGGTGACGTTCCTGCGGATGGAGTACCTGGGCCCCCGCCAGGTGTACCTGGTCGCGGGCGTCGATCTGGTGGGCGACCTGGCCGAGCACACGGTCGCCGGCATCCTTCGCGACCTGGAGGATCAGCTCGAGGCGCACCCGCACATCGTCAAGGCCGTGCTCACGCTGTCGAACGAGGACGAGCCGAGCCTGCTCGCCTGACGCAGGCCGTCGCCACCCCATGAACGACCCGATGCCACACCGGTTCACGCGAGGTGAACCGATGTGGCATCAGTGGAGAACTGGGTCGGACTAGCCCAGACGCTGCTTGAGCGCCTCGAACTCGTCGCGGATGCCGGAGGGCACCTTCTCGCCGAGGAACTCGAACCACTCGGTGATGAGCGGGATCTCCTGCTTCCACTCGTCGACGTTGACGGCCAGCGCCTCGTCGACGTCGGCGGCCTCGACGTCGAGACCGGTCAGCTCGAGGTCCGCCGCGGTCGGCACGTAGCCGATCGGGGTCGCCTGCGCGCCGGCCTTGTGCTCGATGCGGTCGATGATCCACTTGAGCACGCGAGAGTTCTCGCCGAACCCGGGCCACAGGAACCGGCCGTCGTCGCCACGACGGAACCAGTTGACGTAGAAGATCTTCGGCAGCTTCTCCGAGTCGGCGTTCTTGCCGAGGGTGATCCAGTGGTTCAGGTAGTCACCGGCGTTGTAGCCGATGAACGGGATCATCGCCATCGGGTCGCGACGGACGGTGCCGACCGCACCCTCGGCCGCGGCGGTCTGCTCGGACGAGAGCGTCGCGCCGAGGAAGGTGCCGTGCTGCCAGTCGAAGGACTCGCTGACCAGCGGGACGGTGGTCTTGCGGCGACCGCCGAACAGGATCGCCGAGATCGGCACGCCCTGCGGGTCGTCCCACTCGGGGGCCAGGATCGGGCACTGCGACATCGGGGTGCAGTAGCGCGAGTTCGGGTGGGCGGCCTTCTCGCCGGACTCGGGGGTCCAGTCGTTGCCCTTCCAGTCGACCAGGTGCTGCGGCTCGCCCTCGAGGCCCTCCCACCACACGTCGCCGTCGTCGGTCAGTCCGACGTTCGTGTACAGCGAGTTGCCCGCCTCGAGCGTCTTCATCGCGTTGGGGTTCGAGCCGTAGTTGGTGCCAGGCGCGACGCCGAAGAAGCCGAACTCCGGGTTGACGGCGTACAGGCGGCCGTCCTCACCGAACCGCATCCACGCGATGTCGTCGCCGAGGGTCTCGGCACGCCATCCGGGGATGGTCGGCTGGATCATCGCGAGGTTGGTCTTGCCACACGCGGACGGGAAGGCCGCCGCGACGTAGTACGCCTTGTCCTCGGGCGAGATCAGCTTGAGGATCAGCATGTGCTCGGCCAGCCAGCCCTCGTCGTGGGCCATGGCGGACGCGATGCGCAGCGAGTAGCACTTCTTGCCGAGCAGCGCGTTGCCGCCGTAGCCGGAGCCGTAGCTCCAGATCTCGCGGTCCTCGGGGAAGTGGGTGATGTACTTGGTGTCGTTGCAGGGCCACGGCACGTCGGCCTGGCCGTCGGCCAGCGGCGCGCCCACGGAGTGCAGCGCCTTCACGAACGGCTTGTCGGAGCCCAGCTTGTCGAGCGCGGCCTGGCCCATCCGGGTCATGATGCGCATCGAGACGACGACGTACTCGGAGTCGGTGATCTCCACGCCCAGCTTCGGGTCGTCGGCACCGAGCGGGCCCATGCAGAACGGCACCACGTACATGGTGCGTCCGCGCATGCTGCCGCGGTAGAGGTCGGTCATGAGGCCGCGCATCTCGGCCGGGTCCATCCAGTTGTTGGTGGGGCCTGCGTCGATCTCCTCGCGGGAGCAGATGTAGGTCCGCGACTCGACGCGCGCCACATCGGAGGGATCCGAATTGCCGAGGAACGAGTTCGGCTTCTTCTCGGCGTTGAGCCGCGTGAAGGTGCCCGCCTCGACCAGCTTGTCGGTGAGCCGCTCCCACTCCTCGTCGGAGCCGTCGGCGAACACGACGCGGTCGGGCTGGGTGAGCTCGGCAACCTCTTGCACCCAGGCGAGCAGCTCGCTGTGCGAGGTGGGTGCGGTGCCGTCAGTTCCGTTCAGACCGGGAATGGTCGCTGAGGTCATCAAACTCTCCTGGGTGTGCCGGTACCGTCCAACCACCGCCATCTGCACGAATGCAGTTGACGATGTAGTCGGTTTTCCCCTCTCGGCGGGGCGCATCCCGCTGCTCCGTCGACGCATGCGTGCGAACGCAGACGACAAACGGAGGACACGGGCGCCGGGTGTCCTGGTACGAGGTTAACGCTGAGTGTCCCCCCGTAGGGAATCGGGTCTTGTCCGATGAGTCACAAGACCGATTCAGTGATCTCACGCGGGGTGTTCTCGGCCGCGCGCGGGCGTGAGACGCCCGGAGACAGCCGAACACCCCCGGAGGCGACTGAGGGCCGATCGCTCGTCCTCGGAGGGGTCCCCGACGGCCCCCTCCTGTCATCTCCGGAGGTGTTCGTGGTCTAGCTGTTCAGAAAGGACTAGCTGCCGTTCTTGAGCACGTTGCTGATGGTGTCGCCGAGAACGTCGCTGATCGAGCCGGTGGAGCTGAGCTGGCCCTCCGCGGAACCGGTGCCGGTGCCGTCCGCGACGCTGAGCACGGCCTCACCCGGGTTCGGGATGCGCACGGTGAAGCAGGCGGTCAGGTTCGGCATTTCCTCGCCGACGCCCACGGTGCCCGCGACGCCGGTGCCCCGGCTGGTGATCTGCGAGCCGGGAACGGAGTTGTCCGGGACCTTGTAGGTCATCTTCAGGGTGACCGGGTTGCCGGAGTTGACGAACCAACCGGTGCTGGTCACCTTCCAGCCCTCGCCGTTCGCCGAGGGGGTGACGTCGGCCTCGTGCTGGCCGGTCGGGATGCCAACCGAGAACGCCGTCACGGTCGCCTTGACGGGAGCGCCGAAGCCCACCGGCGGGATGTCGTTGATGGTGTTGACATACGGGTTTCCGATGCCAGTGGTGGAGACGACCGTCGTGTACGTGACGAGGGTGCCCGGCGCGGCCTGGGTGGCCGAGACCGTCTTGGAGTAGTTGTGGGTGATACCCCACGTCGAGATGTCGTTCTTGCTGTGCGTGCTGGACTGGTTGCACGCGGCAGCGCTGGCGGTACCGGCGCCCAGTCCGACGGTCAGGCCGGTCGCAACGAGGGCAGCGGACGCGGCAACGGCGGCCACGCGGCTCATCGGGGTGTGAGACATGTGGAGATCTCCATTCGATCAGGTACAGCGCCGAGCCACGTAGCGTCGAGACTGTCGCGGCCGAGGGGCGCCAGAATTTTCAGGGGTGGCGAGTCATCGCACCGTGATCTTTATACGGACAAGTGTCCAACCCCACTGGCGATTGCGAAAAATCGCCCACGGCACATCCCTGACCCCATCGTGATCGGCTCCACCGCGGCCACCGATCCGGCCCCCTCCCGACCCCGGCGGGCTACAGGCTGCCGTGGTCGGTCCTGGCCCACCGGACCTCTCCGTCGGACCCCCGGTTGGCCTGCCAGGACTCGTAGCCACCGTCGCCCTCGACGGCGGTGATGTGGTCGGCGAACCCGTCTTCGTCCAGGTCAGAGGACACGTACAGGGTCCCGCCTGCCGAGTAGGTCCTGGTATCGAGGATCCCGTCGTCGTCGAGGTCCACGGTGGGAGCGTGCAGCTCCACCTCGCCGGCGTCGGGGCCGATCGGGTGCTGGGCTGGGCCGAGCGTGCCGAGCAGCAGCATGTCGTCGTGCATCATCACCACGACTCCTTCCGTTAGCTGGACTGGTCGCTACGTGATTGGACGCAGCGCCGCCGCCGACGGTTCCACCGTTACCGAACGGTGACCGCTCCCGTACGCCTCGAGCACAGCGAGATCACGGTCGCAGGCGGCCAGTTTTCCGGCCCTGCTGCCCGCATGCTCCCGCAGCTGCCGATCGAGCGCGGCCAGCCGGTCCTCGAACTCGCGCGTCCGCTCGCGATGCCGCGCCAGGACCGCCTCGGCGCACCTGGCCTCGGTGTCGACCAGCCGGCCCAGCACCCGCTGCTCCAACCCCGACCGCACCGTCGCCAGCGTCTCCACCGCCCACTGGCGGAGGTGCGCGCGATCGGCCAGGTGTCCGCGGGCCCGGGTCAGCCACAACGCGGCGCCGCCGCCGAGCAGCAGGGTCACCGGGATGCTGGCGAGGTCGAGCGCGGGCACGGTCGACAGCGGAGCCATCACCATCCGGCCGAGACCCAGCCCGGCGGACGCCCCGAACACGATCATCATCCGGTCCTCGAGCCCGCGGTGCCGCGGCGCGGGCTCCTCGATCGCCGGCACCGTCGGTGTTCGGTTCTCGTCGGGTAGCGCCGTGCCCAGCACCTGCGCGCTGACCTCGGCCAGGCGCGCGTCCGCCGCCGCGTCCACCCTCGCGGTCAGCGCTGCGACGGCGTCCCGCAGGTGTTGCGGGTATGCCGCCAGCGCGGTGCGGTCGGCGCGGTCGATGGCCTCCCGCGCCGCGGCGGACTCCGCCCGCACCTGGTCGCTCACCTCGTGCACCAGGTCCACGCGGGCCAGCGCGGTGAGCCTGCGCAGCACCGCGGCCCGATCGCCGCGCCACCCGTCCCGGTCTGCCACCAGCGCGGACCGCTCGGCCCGCAGCGCCGCGGTGTCGTCGGTCGCGCGCAGCGATTCGGCCGAGGCCCGGATCAGGGCACCTGCCTGTTCGGCCGCGCCCGCCGCCCGCATCCACAGCCGTGCCTGTCGCTCGGGGACGGCCGTGGTCGCGTCCAGCAGCGCCGCGACCAGCTCCTCGATGCCGCGATCGTCCGGCACGGAGACCGGGTGGATCACGGCACCCGCGAACCGGGGCATGTGCTCGGTGACCAACTCGGCGTTCCGTCGCGCGACCGCCGCCCAGTCGTGGTGCGCGTCGATCTCGGTGAGCGCGAACAGCACCGTGTGCGCGGACTCGGCGCCGTCTCGTAACAGCTCGAGTTCCTCCCGCCCGAGCGGCGCCGCGGCGTCGAGCACCATCAGGGCCACGCCTGCCGTGGGGGCGGGCGCCTCGGCGAACCGCAGCTCGCGACTCCCCGCCCCGGCCTCCGTGAGCGCGGCGATCAGATCGCCGCGGCCACCGCCTGGCACGCCGAGAACCGCCACCGTCACTGCGCCGCCCGGATCCGGCTCGGGCGGCGCGGGCCGCTCCAGACCGGCCAGCGCGCCGGGATTCCACCGTCGCAGCACCGCGGCCAACTCCTGCGGCACCGTGTCGTTCACCGGACCTCCCCGCGGGCCCACTGCCGAACGGCCCTCCGGTGCAGCGTCAGGGCCGCCCTTGTGCTGCGCGCATCGAAGCCGCCGTTCATCCGGCCCCGCCACGTCCGGGCCCGACGCAGCGCGAGAGCGGGATCGTCCGGCTGTGGATCCGGCGGCATCTCCCCCTCGCGCGGATGGATCGCCGCGACGGCGACCGTCAGCGCCTCGTCGCCCGCCAGGTACTCCTCGACCGCGTCGCGGACGGTCGCGGTCCCGATCAGCGCCCGCAGCTCCGTCGACAGCGCCGCGGCCCTGGCGGCCCGGCAGGCCTCGACCCGCTCGGCCACCGCGATCCGTAGATCGGCCACGCCGAACTGCGACCGACTGTCCACGGGCAGACAGGGCACACCGAGGACCGCCGCGGCGCGCTCGGCGGCAACAGCGGAGTCGGCCAGCGTGTCCGCCTTGTTCAGGACGGCCAGCGCCCGATCCCCCGCGGCGCCCGCCGCGGCCAGGTCTGCGCGGCGCGGCGGGTCGCACACCACTAGCACGATCAGCTCCGCGGTCAGCACCGGATCCTCGGCGCCCGGCACGTCCCAGGCGGCGGTCTCGACGACCTCGGCCCCCTGGATCGGACCGAGCGCCGCGATGACCGCGGACCGGCCGACGCCCGCGCGGCCGGTCACCTGCACCCGCACCGGAGCGCGGTACCCAGCCACGGCCCGCCTCACCAGGGCCCCGGCCGCCGGATCCGCCTCAGTCGCCGATCGTCGTAGCCCGTCGACCGTCGCTTCGAATTTCATCGACGCCACCGCGTCACCCCCCAAAGAAAAAGAACGCGCCCCCCGGCGCGTACCGAATGATCGCAGCCTTCGCGGCCCGGCGCAGCGGAAGCCCCGGGAATCGAGCCCTTGACCTCAACCGCACTCCAGGTTGCATGGTCGACGGGAGCACGCCAGGACCGGCGACATCGAAAGGGAGCCAATGGAAGCCGTCGTAGTGCGCGAATTCGGACCCGCGGAGAACCTGCGTCTCGAGCGGGTCCCCGATCCCGAGCCCGGCCCGGGGCGGGTGCGGATCGCGGTGGAGGCCAGCGGCGTCCACCTGGTCGACACCGCGGTCCGATCGGGCAGACCGTTCGGGCCCGGCGGCCTGCCGACGGTGCCGTATGTCCCTGGCCGTGAGGTGGCCGGCGTCGTCGAGCGACTCGGAGCGGGGGCCGACTCGGCGTGGCTGGGCGCCCGGGTCGCGGTGTCGCTCGGGAATGCCAACGGTGGCTACGCCCGATTCGCGGTGGCACCGACCACCGATCTGCTGTCCGTCGGTCCCGGGCTCGGCGCACCAGAGGCGATCGCGATGGCAGGCACCGGACGGACGGCGTTCGGGGTCCTGGAGGCCGCGCGTCTCACCGCGGGGGACGTCGTACTCGTCACGGCGGCGGCAGGCGGGCTCGGCACGCTCCTCGTCCAGTCGGCGCACAGGGTGGGCGCCCGGGTGATCGGCCTGGCCGGCGGGCCCGAGAAGACTGCGCTGGCGACCGCCCTCGGTGCCGACCTCGCGGTCGACTACCGGCAGCCCGATTGGCAGGCGAAGGTGCGCGCGCATCTCGGCGGTGCCGGCGCGACGGCACTCCTCGACGGGGTCGGGGGTGACATCGCCAGGGGCGCGGTGGAGCTGCTCGGTCGCGGCGGCCGCGCCCTGTTCTTCGGCTTCGCCTCCGGCGCGCCCGCGGGGTTCACCGAGGCCGAGCTCGCCGAGCGCGACATCACCGCGGCGACGACCCTCGGCCCGGCCGGCGGATTCACGCCGGACAACATCAGGCGCTGGGCAGGCGAGGCGCTCGCCGCGGCAGCCGCCGGGGAGCTGAAACCGCAGGTCGAGACCCTCCCGTTGGCGCAGGCATCGGTCGCGCACGCCCGGCTCGAAGGTCGTCTGACCACCGGCAAGGTGGTGCTCGTCTGAGAAAGTCTCAACTTTCACTTCAGACCCACCTGCCACAACCCTCCGTCATGCGTGACAATGGTCGGGTGAATGACGCGAAATCCCGGGTGGCAGGGGCCACCGAACAGGGCTCCCGCCTGTACCCCCGGGTGACCAGTTTCCGCTCCCGCCGCGGCGCCCTGACCGACCCTCAGCAGCAGACCTGGGACCGGCTCTGGCCCACGATCGGCGCCGATGTCTCCGACGCTCCGCTGGACGTCGCCGGGTGGTTCGGCCGCGAGGCCCCGACCATCGTGGAGATCGGCAGCGGCACCGGCACCGCGACCGCCGCGATGGCCAAGGCCGAGCCGCACGCCAACCTGATCGCGATCGAGGTGTACCGGCCCGGTCTCGCCCAGCTGCTGCAGGCGATCGAGCGGGACTCGATCCCCAACATCCGGGTGCTGCGCGGCGACGCCGTCGACGTGCTCGAGAACATGCTGGGGCCGGAGACGCTGACCGGCGTGCGGGTGTTCTTCCCCGACCCCTGGCCCAAGGCCCGCCACCACAAGCGCCGGCTGCTGCAGGGCCCGACGTTCAAGCTGATCGCGGAGCGGCTGATGCCCGGCGGCGTGCTGCACGTCGCAACCGATCACGCCGAGTACGCCGAGTGGATCGCCGAGGCAGGCAATGCCGAACCGCTGCTGACACCGCTCGACTGGGATGATCTCGCGCAGGGTCCGGCCGATTCGCCGATGACCCACGAGCGACCGGTCACCAAATTCGAGAACAAGGCGCAGCAGGTTGGCCGACCCATCACAGAGCTGATCTGGGGAAAGGTTCGAGCATGAGCGTGAGCGAGCGGTTACCGGACACGACACCGACGGACGCAGTGGGGGCAAACTCACTCGCGGACGAGCCGCGTGAGGTGCGGCACCAGAAGCGGGTGCTGCTGGTGTGGGACGCGCCGAACCTGGACATGGGCCTCGGCGCGATCCTCGGTGGCCGCCCCACCGCCGCCTACCGGCCCCGATTCGACGCCCTCGGACGCTGGCTCCTCGGCAGGACCGCCGAACTGTCCGGCACCAGCGGTGTGCGCCTCGAGCCGGAGGCAACGGTGTTCACGAACATCGCCTCGGGCAGCGCCGATGTTGTCCGCCCGTGGGTCGAGGCCTTGCGTAATGTGGGTTTCGCGGTGTTCGCCAAGCCGAAGATCGATGAGGACAGCGATGTCGACGCCGACATGCTCGACCACATCGCCCTTCGCGCTCGGGACGGCGGGCTGGCCGGGATCATGGTCGCCTCCGCCGACGGTCAGGCTTTCCGCGGACCGTTGGAGGACATCGCAGCAACCGGTGTTCCGGTGCAGGTTCTTGGCTTCCGTGAGCACGCGAGCTGGGCGGTCGCCTCGGAGACCCTCGAGTTCGTCGACCTCGAGGACATCCCAGGGGTGTTCCGCGAGCCGTTGCCGCGGGTGAGCCTGGAGTCCCTGCCCGACGAGGGTGCCTGGTTGCAGCCGTTCAGACCGCTGTCGGCCCTGCTCATCGGGCGTCAAGGAGTTCAATAGTGTTCGCCACCTGGGGCCGACTGGTCTACCGCCTCCGATTCGCCGTAATCGGAGCGATGGTCGGGCTGATGCTCGCCCTCGGCGCGTACGGCCTCGGGCTCGAGCATCACCTCAGCCAGAGCGGCTGGGACGACCCCGGCTCCGAATCGGTGGCGGCGGCCAAGCTGGCCGACGGCACCTTCGGCCGCGACACCACCGCCGACGTGATCCCGGTGTACACCGCGCCGGAGGGCAAGACCGTCGACGACCCGGCGTTCGGCGCCAAGATCACCAAGAGCCTCGACGAGCTGGCGGCGAACAACCCGGACGAGATCCTCAAGGTCAACGGCAGCTACTGGTCGACCAAGCTCGCGCTGATGACCGACAAGACCAAGGAACACGCGTTCGCCAGCGTCGCGATCAAGGGCGACAACGACACCGAGGTCGCGGCCAACTTCAAGAAGGTCCGCGACCAGTTCTACATCGACGGCGTCGACGTCCAGCTCACCGGACTGCAGCCGGTCACCGGCACGCTGAACGACACCATGGCCAACGACGTCAAGCGGATGGAGATCCTGGCCATCCCGGCCGTCGGCGTGCTGCTGTTCTTCATCTTCGGCGGCATCGTCGCCGCCGCGCTGCCGCTGATCGTCGGCGGCCTCACCATCATCGCCGCCAACGGCGTGGTCAAACTGATCACCCAGTTCACCGAGGTCAACGCCTTCGTGGCACCGGTGGTCTCGCTGATCGGCCTCGGCCTGGCGATCGACTACGGCCTGTTCATGGTGAGCCGCTTCCGCGAGGAGATCGCCGAGGGCTACAGCACCGGCGACGCCGTGCGGCGCACCGTGATGACGGCCGGGCGCACCGTGATCTTCTCGGCGACGATGATCGTGGCCAGCCTCGGCGGCCTGCTGATCTTCCCGCAGGGCTTCCTCAAGTCGGTCGCCTACGGCGCCATCGCGGCGGTCATCCTGGCCGCGGTGATCTCGGTGACGGTGCTGCCCGCCATCCTCGGCATACTCGGCCGCAGGGTCGACGCGCTCGGACTGAAGTTCATGCGCAAGACCAAGACCACCGACGAGATCGAGAACAGCGCCTGGGGCCGGCTGACCCAGTGGGTCATGAAACACCCGCTCAAGGTGACCATCCCCATCGTGATCGGCCTGCTGCTGCTCACCATCCCGATCTCGAACATCAAGTTCGGCGGCATCAACGAGACCTACCTGCCCCCGGACAACCCCACCCGCGTCGCGCAGGGCGAGTTCAACGAGCTGTTCCCGAACTCCCGGTCCGAGCCGGTCAAGCTGGTGATCGACGGCGCGCAGGGCGCGCAGATCACCCAGATCGTCAAGGAGGCCAACGCGGCCCCCGGCCTGGTCGAGAAGTTCTCGGTGAACAACCCGACCAAGGACGGGGTGACGGTCTTCAAGGCAGGCCTGGTCGACCGCAACGACTCCGAGGCGACCATCGACTACCTCCGGGCCATGGACGTGCCCGACGGGGTCACCATGCTGGTCGGCGGGACGCCCGCGATCGAGCAGGACTCGATCGCGGCGCTGCTGGACAACCTGCCGCTGATGGTCGCCATGGTGGTGCTGCTGACCACGTTGCTGATGTTCCTGGCTTTCGGGTCGCTGGTGCTGCCGATCAAGGCCGTGCTGATGACCGCGCTCGGGCTCGGCGCGACCCTCGGCATCCTGACGTGGATCTTCATCGACGGAAACGGCGCCGGGCTGCTCAACTTCACGCCGGGACCGATCATGTCGCCGGTCCTGGTGCTGATCATGGCGATCATCTACGGCCTGTCCACCGACTACGAGGTGTTCCTGCTGTCCCGAATGGTGGAGGCGCGGGCGCAGGGCGCCAGCACCACCGAGGCCGTCCGGGTCGGCACCGCGCACACCGGCCGCATCATCTCCGCGGCCGCGTTGATCCTGATCGTCGTGACCGGCGCGTTCGCGTTCTCCGAACTGGTGATGATGAAGTACATCGCCTACGGCATGATCGCCGCGCTCGTCATCGACGCGACCCTGATCCGAATGTTCCTGGTGCCGGCGACCATGAAGCTGCTCGGCGACGACTGCTGGTGGGCGCCCGCCTGGATGAAGCGCATCCAGGAGAAGCTGGGCCTGGGCGAGCCGGTCCTCGAGGACGAGCGGATGCCGTCCGACGTCCCGGTGATCGTGACACCCCCGATGCCGATGCCGGTCGAGCCGCGGCCCTCGAATCCCGTCCCCCTCACCAGGGCCGCGGTCGAGCAGGTGCTGCCCGCGCGCACCGCGGCAGCCACCGAGGTCGCAGAGACCGCGGAGCCGCTGTCGGAACCGCTGACTGAGCCGATTCCCCGGGCGCACCCGCCCGCCGTCGATCCGGCGCGGGCCCCGCGTCCGGCGCAGGCCCCGCGACCGTCCGGCGGCGCCGTACCCCCCAACCCGGCTCAGACGGAGCGGGATTCCCGTCCGATCGAGAGCTGGCTGGCCGAGCTGAAGGTGCCGCGGCCGCCGCAGGCGACTCCTCCGCAGACCAACGGCTCGGAGCAGTCCGCAGGCTTGTCCGAGGATCAGGGCAGGCACCGGCACTCGGCCGGCTCGCCGACGGTGAGCGTCAGCGAGCTGCTCGCCCGCCACCAGGAGGACTGAGAGCGAGCAGCCGCAGGCCGGGTGGCTATGTCTGCACCCGGCCGCGCTGTGCGCCCTCGGCGAAGGCCCTGGCGTACCGGGTCCCCGCCGCCAGCAGCAACAGCCCGACTCCGATGAACGCCAGCACGCGGAACATCCCGTCCAGCGTCGCCAGGTCGAACAGGAAGAGCTTGGCCAGGGCCGCGAAGGTCAGGGTCAGGCCGGCTCCGAGCGCCAGATGCGCCCGCTCCTGGTGTGCGAGCCCCCACCGCAGCGACACCGTCGCGAGCACCATCGCGACCAGGGTGGCCGCGCAGTGTCCGGCGATGAAGCCCCGGTCGGCACCGAGCGCCGCGACACCGGTGGCCACCACCGCCGCGGTGCCCGCGTACAGGGCGCCCATCCCCGCCGCGATCCAGGCCACATCAGCCCGCCGATCGTCGAGCAGGCCCATCGAATGCGCCTGCCCGACAACGAGAACCATCAGAGCAGCCAGCATCGAGCCGGACGCGATGACGGCGAGTGAGCCGATCGCGTCGGCCTGGTTCGCCAGTGCCTCCGGCGGGGCGGCGTCGAGGAACAGCAGCGCGCCGATCGACCCGAAGCCGATCCCGGCGCCGTAGGCGATCCGGGAGCGGGCCTGACCGGCGACCGCGACAAGTCCGAGCGCCAACGCGAGCAGCACCACCGGGAGCGCGTCCCGCGGGCTGGCACCGGCGCTCGCCTGCAGCACCGCCAGTGACGCGACCGCCGCCATCGCGACCCGGGTGTGCCCTGGCAGCGGCCGCACGACCGCCAGCACGGCGAGCAGCCCGGCCGCGAGCCCGCACTGCAGCGCCACCTCCGTCCATCGGCCCGCGACGCCGCCCGAGAACAGCAGTGGCAGCGCCCCGAGCGCGAGCATCACCGTCGCGGTGACGTCGGATGCGTTGCGACGCACCAGCACCACGGCCGATCCGACACCGACCACGGCGACCACCACCGCGAGGGACAGCAGTGCCACCGCGACAGGGCGATGCCCCCCTGACCACGGCGAGGCCCCGTTCCAGGTGGCGTCGGCGAGCGCGATCAGCATCGCGAGTACGGCCGGAATCGTCCGTGCCGCATGCAGATACGGCCAGTCCCTGCCGAGCTGGGGCGGGAACGCGGCGACCTGGAGCAGGATCAGGAAGACGAGCAGGGTGACGGTGAACCCGTCCGCCAGGGCCGGGGCGAGCACCGCCACCGCGACCACGGTGAGCGCGGCCAGCGGTTGCGACTGCCAGCGCGTCGCCAGCGTCATCCCGCCCGCCGCGATCCCGAAGGCGAGCGCGAGGCCGACGACCGGCAAAAGCCAGCCGTAGTACGAGGTCGCGGCGACCACGTCCAGGTACCCACCCGCGACGCCGGTGCCCACCAGGGCGAGGCCACCGATCCGTCCGCCCGGGCGCCCGAACACGCGGATGCCCGCCGCGACCAGGGCCGCGGCGAACACCGCGCCTGCGCTCACCCGGGCCACCGGGCCGAAGAACCCGGCCTGCGCGGCGAGCACCAGCAGCATCAGCACGCCGATCAGGGTCACCGCCGCGCCCGCGACGGCGAGCACCCGGCTGACCATGCCGTCGCGCTGCCACCACGGCTCGCGGGGCTCTCGTCGGGCGGCCTGCGGGCGAACCGGCGGCCACGGGGCGGGTTGCACAAAACCCGGCGGAACGGCCTGCGGCGCAGGCGGAACCGGGGCCGCCGGCCGCTGGACCTGCGACTGAGGGACCGGGGGCTGCGCAGCGTAGACCGGCGGTTGCACGGGCGCCTGCGGCGCGGGGATCTCGAGCTGCGACCGGAGCCGAGTCAGGTCCGCGGCGACACCACGCATGTGCAGCCCGAGCGCGTCGAACTCGCCGGACAGCCGCGCGACCAACTGCGGATCGATCTGGGGGCCTACGACAGAATTGCCTTCGAGATTGATCATGCGTCAACGATCGGCGCACGGGCCGCCGATCACATGAGTAGTACTACCCGATCGGAATGGGGGTTTTGCGCGCGAGATCCATACGGACCTCTCGGCGGTCAGCCCAGCATCCGCTTCCAGGTGGTGCCGAACGGGTGCTTGGCGGTCAGCGAGCCGAACCGCACCTTCCCCCGCACCACGACGTGCAGCGGGCCGATCGGGGGGCCGGTGCGGACCTTGTTGGTGGCGCTGCCCGCGACCGTCTCGACGGCATTGAGGTCGACGGTGGCCTCGGGCGGGACGACGATCGAGATGGAGCTGAAGTAGTCCGACACGACGATCTCCACGACCTGGCTGGTCATGATCGCCTCGGTGAAGTCCAGGGTCACATCGGACATCATGCTGTCCACGTGCAGCGTCGGCGACACCTGCCACGGTCCCTGGCGTTTCACCGTCGACATCCGTCCGCGCACAACACCGCCCGGATGCCCGACCGTTCCCCGATACGGCTCTGCGGCGGCGAAGTGCGGCTGAGGCTGGGGATGCGGCTGCGCGTACGGGGCGGGCTGGGGGTAGGCGGGCTGGGGGTACGGCACCGCCTGCGGCGCGTGCTCACCCACCAGCTGTATCCCGGGCAGGTCGACCAGCACCGCGTTCAGCTCACCCCGTGTCTTCGCGGCGAGCGTGGTGTCCATGCGTTCGGTGAACTCACCGAGCGAGAGCATCCCCTGCCCGACCGCACGCTGGAGCAGCTGCCCGACGTGCTCGCGTTCCGCATCGGACACCCGCAGATCCCTCGCATCCATGCCGCCAGGATATGCGGCGCCGCTCTCTCACTCCAGCCCGCGCTCGATGGCGTATCGGGTCAGCTCCACGCGGTTCGCGAGCTGGAGCTTGCGGAGCGTGGCCTGGACGTGGTTCTCGACCGTCCGGTGGCTGAGCGTGAGTCGGGTGGCGATCTGCTTGGCGCTCAGGCCCTTTGCCACCAACCGCAGCACCTCCGTCTCGCGCTCGGTGAGCCGGGGCACCTCGGGGGCGCGGTCATCGGACGGACCGGTTGCGATGCGCCGATACTCGCCGAGCACCAGCCCCGCGAGTCCAGGAGTGAACACGGCCTGGCCCGCGGCGGTGGCCCGCACGGCGTCCACCAATTCGGCGGCCGAGGCGCTCTTGACCAGGTATCCGGTTGCCCCCGCCTTGATCGCCTCGAGCACGTCCTCACGCTCCGCCGACGCCGACAACACCAGCACGGTCGAGTCCGGCGAGGCCGCCAGCACCGCGGCCGTGGCCTGCGCCCCGTTTCCGTCGGGCAGCTGCATGTCCATCAGGACCACGGCGGGCCGCGCCGCCGCCGCGCGCGTGCGCGCCGCCGTCACACCGTCCGCGGTGGCCACCACCGCGAAGCCCGCCGCCTCGAGGTCGCGGGCCACCCCGTCCCGCCACATGGGGTGGTCATCGACCACCATGACCGTCAGCGGCTCCGTCACGCTCTCCCCTTCCCCGACACCTGCTTGCTCACCCTGATCTCCCATTCGACACCCTCGCCCTCGGCGTTTTCCAGCGTCGCGGTGCCGCCGAGGTCCGCGACCCGGCCGAGGATGGAGCGCGACACCCCCATTCGCCCCTCCGCCTCGGCCTCGGCGAGGCGGCCGGGGGCGAACCCGACGCCGTCGTCGCGCACGGAGACGATCACCTCCTCGCCGAGATCCTCAAGCAGGACATAGGCTTTCGCGTACCCGCCGGCGTGGAGCTCGACGTTCGACAGGGCCGTCCGCACCACGGCCGCGACCTCCGCCGCCCGCTCCCGCGCCATCAGGACGGGGACGGCAGGTGTCGACACCGACACCGCGGTGCTCGCCTCGCCGCGCAGCAGCGGCCCCAGGTCCACGTCACCGTCGCCGCGCTGGGGGGCCGCCTGCTCCGAGATCAGCTCCCGCAGCGCCACCTCCTGCTCACCCGCCAGCGTCGCCAATTCCAATGTCGGGCCACCGATCTCGGTGCCGCGACGGCGGACGTACGCAAGCACCTGCAGCACCCCGTCGTGAACCTCGCGCCCGAGCCGCTCGCGCGCCTCCGCGGCGGCGGTCAGCCGCGCGGCACGCTCGAGTTGCGCGTGCGAACGCCGCGCGGTGTTGGCGGCCAGCCCGAGCGCGAGCCCCACCGAGATCAGGATCGGCGCGGTGGCGTCGCGCCCCAGGTCGAGGTCGATCGGGCCCCGGACCAGCGCGCTGACCACCGAGATTGACGCCCCGGATGCGACCCCGAGCAATGGCCCGCCGAGGATCGCCGCGGAGATCACCGCGTTCGTGGCCCACAGCGTGGTGGGCAGGGTCTGATGCGTGGAGTACCAGTCCTGATCGGACACCAACCGGGTCGAGGCCATCAGCGCCACGACCACCACCTGGTCGGCGGCGACCAACCACCGACGCGCCGCCGTGTTCATGGACAGCCCGACCGCCGCGAGGCCCGACCACACCGCCATCAGCGCGACCATGACCCAGCTCAGCGTCGGCCGCGTGTAGTCCGACACCGACGCGACCTGATAGCCGACCGCGTACACCAGCGTGGCCAACCGGAACACCTGCGCGGCCCGCCACAGCGGCTCGGTGGCCCGTGAGTCCTTCTGGTCCTCCTGCGGGCCGAAAATGCTCACGGCAGCTCGTCCGGCGTCGCCGGGAAGAGCGGTATCCGCGGGTCGGCGACCTCCACCTCGTCCGGCACCTCCGCCTGGTCGGAGGAGAGCAGCGACCGGATCGCGGTGTTCAGCACCGCGACGATCGGCACCGCGAGCAGGCCGCCGACGATCCCGGCGAGCACGATGCCGGTGGTGATCGCCAGCACCACTGCCAGTGGGTGTAGCCGGACCGCGCGCCCGAGCAGCAACGGCTGCAGCACGTGACCCTCGAGCTGCATGATCCCGATGATGATGCCGAGGGTGATCAGAGCGGTGATCAGTCCCTTCGTGACCAGCGCGACGAGCACCGCGACGAAGCCCGTCACGAAGGCACCGACGATCGGGATGAACGCGCCGACGAAGACCAGCGAGGCCAGCGGCAGCGCCAGCGGCACCCCGAGTATCGCCAGCCCGACCCCGATCCCCACCGCGTCGGCCGCCGCGACCACCACGGTCGCCCGGACGTACCCGACGAGGGAGCCGAAGCCCTGGCTGCCCGCCAGCCGGACCCGCTCACGCGAGGCCGAGGGGACCACACGGGTGACGAACTCCCAGATCTGTTCGCCGCCGTACAGGAAGAAGATGACCGTGAACAGCGTCAGCGCGGCGCCGGTGAACAGCTCCCCGATCACCTTGCCGGTGGTCAGCGCGCCGCTGGTCACCGCCTCCTTGTTGTCCTGGATCGACTTGACCACCGAATCGCCGGCCTGCCGGATCTGGTCCTCGGAGAAGTGGAACGGGCCCGCGGTCAGCCAATCCTGGATCTGATCGACGGAATGGGTGAATTGGTCGGTCAGCTCCGGCAGGCCCGCGATGAACTGCTCGACGACGAAGGTCATGATCCCTGCGACGACGCCGATCGCGACGACGAGCACCACCACCACGCCCGCCGATCGCGGCACCCCCCTGCGCTGCATCCAGTCCACCAGCGGGTAGAGCAGGGCGGCGGCCAGCAGCGCAAGGCCGACGGGGATGAGCACCGTGTCCAGTTTGCTGATCAGGTAGCCGAGGGTGACCAGCCCGGCGAAGAGGACGAGCAGCCGCCACGTCCATTCGGCGCCCACCCGCACGATGGGGTGCACCGCCCGGGCGTCACCGTAGGGCGGCAGATCCGATCGCGGCTCGTTCGCGCTCACCCCGGCGAGCCTATCGGCCGATGGGGCGTTGTGCGGGAGGCGGAGATCGGCGCGGCAGGGCGGGCTGTGAGGTCCAGGTCACGCCGCGTAGACGCGGTGCGCTCGGCACCGGCACCGCACGACTAAGTTGGTCCTGTGCTGGCATCCTCCTATCGAGCGGTCGCGCTGACCATGCGTAGTCGCTGGCCGCTCTACATGGGCTCGATGATCCTGGCCAACTTTTTCGGCGCGGTCCTCGTGCTGGCCTTCATCCGGTACGGCCTGCCCATCTCGGAGTCCCAGGCGATCATCGCGGATCGCGTCCGCAACGTCGTCATCTTCGGCATCTACCTGTTCTTCGCCGGGATCGTCAGCCTCGGCGCGGCGGCGATGATGCTGCGGTCGGTGATCCGCTGGCAGCTGCGTGGGGGTCCGCCGACCCGCGGCGAGCAGATGTCCGCGCTACACGCCCCGCTCCGCCAGGCGATCGTGCACCTGATTCTCTGGGTCATCGGTGGCGTGCTGTTCGTCTTCCTCACCGTCTGGGAGATGCCGGAGCTCGCCGTCGCCGTGATCGTGACGGTGTGCATGGCGGCGACCACCACCTTCGGGTTCACCTACATGCTCGGCGAGCGGATCCTCCGGCCGGTCGCGGCAAAGGCACTGAGCGAGGGGCAGTTCGACCGCCTCCTGGCACCTGGCGTCGGGCCCCGGATGGCGATGACCTGGGGTCTAGGCACCCTGATGCCGGTGATCGGGATCATCCTGCTGTGCGCGACCCAGCTGAGTACCGATCTGCAGTTCTCGACCAACGCGCTGGCCATCGCGATCATCTTGCTGTCCGGGCTGGCAATCACCACCGCGTTCTCCCTCTCGATGCTGACCGCCAGCCAGATCTCGGATCCGATCCGGCAGCTCCGCAGGGCCATCGAGCGGGTGCAGCGCGGTGCCACCGATGTCCAGGTGGAGGTGTTCGACGGCAGCGAGATCGGCAGGCTGCAGGTCGGGTTCAACCGGATGATGAAGGACGCCGGTGAACGCAAGCTGCTGCGCGAACTGTTCGGCCAGCACGTCGGGGAGGACGTGGCGCGCCGGGCCCTGCAATTCGGTACGGAACTGGGCGGCGAGACCCGTTTCGTGGCCGTGCTGTTCGTGGACATGGTCGGCTCGACGGGCGCGGCGGCCGAACAGCCCCCCGGCGAAGTGGTCCGGTTGCTCAACGAGTTCTTCCGGGTCGTCGTCGACGTCGTCGACCAGCACCACGGATTCGTCAACAAGTTCATGGGTGACGCCGCGCTGGCCATCTTCGGGGCGCCGCTGGACCGGCCGGACGCACCGTCCGCGGCGCTGGCCGCGGCGCGGGAGTTGCGGTTCGCGCTCAACGACATCACCGGGCTCGACATCGGCATCGGCGTGTCGGCGGGCCTGGCGGTGGCCGGGAACATCGGCGCCGCCGAGCGTTTCGAGTACACCGTGATCGGCGACCCGGTCAACGAGGCGTCGCGCCTGACCGAGCTGGCCAAACTGCGGCCGAGCCGGGTACTGGCCTCGACCAGCGCACTGTATTTCGCCGACGACGAGGAACAGGCCGAGTGGGAGCTGGGCGATCAGGTGCAGCTGCGCGGCCGCAACCGGGTCACTCACCTCGCCTGGCCGGTCCAGTATCCCTAGATGAGTGAATTGCTTGGTTACGCTGGGCAGGTGGTAACGCCGCAGCCCGATCGGAGCGAGCTCGTCCCCCACGCATCGGAGGGGCCGGCACCCGCCCGTCCGCGCGGGCGGTTCTGGTGGCTCAAGTGGGTGGCGGGCGTACTGCTCGTGGCCCTGCTCCTCGCCGAGGGCGCGTACCTGTGGCCGCGACTGCACGATTCCTGGATCGCGCTCTCCGAGATCCACTGGGGCTGGCTGGCCGTGTGCATCGTCGCGCAGGCCGTCTCACTCAGCGGATACGGGCGCGTCCAGAAACAGCTGCTCCGGGCGGGCGGGGTGACCGTCAGCCAGCGCAAGTCGGTCTCGGTGGTCTACGCGTCCACCGCGATGGCGGTGACGCTGCCCGCCGGTCAGGTCTTCTCGACGGCGTTCACCTACCGGGAAACCCGACGCTGGGGCGCCAGCCCCGTCGTGGCGTCCTGGCAACTGGCGATCTCCGGGGTGATCGCGGGGATCGGGCTGGCGCTGATCGGGGTCGGGGGCGCGCTGCTGGTCGGCGGCTCGGTCAGCCCCTTCACGCTGACCTTCTCCATCGCGGGTCTGATCGCGCTGATCTTCGCCGTCCGCTACGTCTCGGCGCATCCGAACTCCATCGAGGCGGCAGTCCGCTGGGTGCTCGTGCGCGTGAACGCGATGCGCAACAAGCCCGCCGACACCGGGATGCCCGCGGTGCGGGAGATGCTCGAACAGCTCGAGTCGGTGCAGCTGGGCAAGCGGGACGGCGCGATCACCCTCGGTTGGTCCGCCGTGCACCGCGTCGCGGACCTCGCCTGTCTCGCCGCGGCCTGCTACGCGATCGGCGCCGACCCCGCCCTGTCCGGGCTGCTGATCGCCTTCGCGGCGGGCAAGGCCGTCGGCACCATCCCACTCGCGCCCGGCGGCCTGGTATTCGTCGACGCCACCCTGATCGCCACCCTCACCACGGCGGCCAGCATCAGCGCCTCGCAGGCCGTGGCTGCCGCCTTCGTGTACCGCGGGGTGAGCTTCATCCTGGTCGCGATCGTCGGCTGGATCGTCTTCCTCTTCCTCTTCCGCCGCCATCAGCACGAGGATCTGGAGTTCGATGTCGAGCTCGAACGCAGCGAACAGCGGGCATTGCACGAGCCCCGTGCCGTCGGAATCGAGGGCCTCGAGAGCCCGAAGGGCGAGCGGCAGCACCGGAAAAACAGCTGATCAGCGGGTAGATTGAGCGCACTCGTCCTGCGGGGGTGCCCATTACCCGAATCGGGCAATTGCCTTCTCCGCCGTGGTCGATCTCACATAGCCTAACTCTCATGCCATGTACGGGCGACACGCCGTGAGCCGCGGACAGGAACTGATCAGGCCCCTCTCCACCGCGGGATTCGAGTATGTCGACCGCCTCCTCTCACCCCAGGAGCCGACATGAAGTGGAATCGCCAAGTTCCGTCCGGAATGCCCTCGCACCGCTACCGGTCGCATTTCGACCGGGTGCCGACGCCACCGGACGACGGCATCGGACGTCAATGGCCGTCCAACCGCCTCACCGAGGCCCCGCTCTGGGCGCCCGTCGACCTACGCGACGGCAACCAGGCCCTCCCCGAACCGATGGACACCGCCCGCAAGCGGTTGATGTTCGAGCAGCTGGTCCGGATGGGATACAAGGAGATCGAGTGCGGCTACCCGGCGTCCAGCCAGGCCGAGTTCGACTTCACCCGCGACCTGGTGACCTTCGACCTGGTGCCGGACGACGTCACGGTCGTGGCGTTCACCGCCGCGCGGCCCGACCTGATCGATCGGACCTTCGAATCGGTGCGCGGCCTCGCCAACGTGGTGCTCCACGTCTACGTCCCCACCGCTCCGATGTGGCGATCCATGGTGCTGGGCCAGGACCGCAAGGAGTTGCTCGCCCACATCCTGAAGTCAGTGGAGTACGTGGCCCGGATCGGCGACACCATTCCCGGCATGCGATACCAGTTCGCCCCCGAGGTGTTCAACCTGACCGAGCCGGACTTCATCCTCGAGATCTGCAACAGCATCACCGAGGTCTGGGACGCCAGCCCGGACCGGCCGGTCTCCCACAACTTCCCGACCACCGTCGAGACGGCGACGCCGAACGTCTTCGCCGATCAGATCGAGTACATGCACCGGCACCTCGACCGACGCGAGTCGGTGATCCTCTCGGTCCACACGCACAACGACCGGGGCACCGGCGTCGCGTCGTCGGAGTTGGCGATGCTCGCGGGCGCGCAGCGCGTGGAGGGCTGCCTGTTCGGCAACGGTGAGCGGACCGGGAACGTGGACCTCGTGACGCTCGGGCTGAACCTGCACTCGCAGGGCATCGACCCGATGATCGACTTCTCCGACCTCGACGCGGTGCGGCGAACGGTGGAGCACTGCAACAGGATCGATGTCCATCCACGCCACCCGTACGTGGGCGATCTGGTGTTCACGGCGTTCTCGGGCACCCATCAGGACGCGATCAAGAAGGGGTTCACCCAGCACAACGCGGCGGCGAAGGCGGCAGGAGTGGAGCCCGTGGTGCAGCCGTGGGAGATGCCGTACCTGCCGATCGATCCCGCAGACATCGGCCGCGACTACGAGGCGATCATCCGGGTGAACAGCCAGTCCGGCAAGGGCGGCGTCGCGTACCTGCTGCAGACCGGCTACGGGCTCGACCTGCCGCGTGCCCTGCAGATCGACTTCGCGCGACGGGTGCAGCACACCACCGACGACGGCGGCGGTGAGGTGACCGCCGAGGAGCTGTGGAAGCTGCTGACGGCCGAGTACGCCCACCACGGCGTCCTCGACAAGTGGTCGCTCGAACACCTCGGGAACGGCGACCACCTGACGGTCCGCGCGACGCTCGGCGATGTGCAGGTCAACGGAGAGGCCTCGGCGAGCGGGCCGGTCGAGGCGCTCACCCTGATCCTGGCCGACCACGGCTGTCCGGTGGAGGTGCTCGCGATGTCGCTGCAGTCGGTCGCCGAGGGCGCGGGCGGGCAGGCCATCACCTTCGCCCAGTGCCGGATGAACGGCAAGACGCAGTGGGGCATGGGTATCGAGTCGTCGGTCACGGCGTCGGCGCTGCGGGCGGTGCTGGCCGCGGCGACGCTCGACTGATCCCTGGCGCTCATCGGGTGATCCCAGGAGGGACCGCCGGCCGATTCCCTCGGCCGGCGGTTCTCTGTGCTACAGGTCACATCACCCCGGGAAATATCCGCGGCCGAGGGACCGTTGGACAGTGCACATGCTTGAAATTTGAACTACTTACGAGGAGTCCACATGACCACCGCCATCGCCCTCCCCACCCTGACCGCAGGCACCTGGGCCATCGACGCCAGCCACTCCACCGTCGGCTTCTCCGTGCGGCACCTGATGGTCAGCAAGGTCCGCGGACGCTTCCAGGACTTCACCGGCGCCATCACCGTCGCCGCGGACGGCACCCCGTCCGTCGAGGCCGAGATCCAGGTCGCATCCATCACCACCGACAACGAGCAGCGCGACAACCACCTCCGCGCAGCCGACTTCTTCGACGCCGAGCAGTTCCCGACCGCCACCTTCACGTCCACCGGCGTGCGCGCCAAGGGCGAGGACTTCGTGGTCGACGGCGACTTCACCCTGCACGGCGTGACCCGCCAGGTCGAGCTCAAGCTCGAGTTCAACGGCGTTAACCCGGGCATGGGACACGGCCCGGTCGCCGGCTTCGAGGCCAGCACCGTCATCAACCGCAAGGACTTCGGCATCAGCATCGACATGCCGCTCGAGGGCGGCGGCGCCGTGGTCGGCGACAAGATCACCATCACCCTGGAGATCGAGGCCGGCCTGCAGGCCTGATCCCCCACACGCAACAACGCCCCCGTCGCGACCCAACACC
>NZ_JBSGTR010000071.1:0-24568 GCF_053607505.1 Rhodococcus sp. NPDC055112 | reverse complement strand
GCACATCACGGTGTGCGGGGGCCGAACTCGTAGGATGGATACATGCCGACCGTCAACGGCCTCACCGGCCTGATCATGCTCGCGCTCCAGCTCGCCGCCATCGCGGCGGGCGTTTTCGCGGTCTTCCACGCGATCCGACAGCGCACCGACGCCTTCACCGCGGTCGACAAGCTGAGCAAGCCGATCTGGCTGGGCATCCTGCTGGTCGCGCTGCTGGTGCTGCTGCTGCCCTTCGGCATGCTCTTCTGGATGATCGCGGTCGTGGCGATCTGCGTGTACCTGGTCGACGTGCGGCCGCGGGTGGACGAGGTCCAGCGCGGTCCGCGCTGGTAGCCGGTCGCCTCGCGCCGGGGTGTCGATCGCGCCCCCAATTGTCTGCGAATATCAGTTACATATAACCCTTGACAACGGTCATTCCCGCCACGCATTCTTGAGGTAAGTCGATACCGGCGCGCGTCGCCGGATCCGATGCCGAGGAGTGGCGATGTCGATCATTCACGCACGCAATGCCGTGAACAGGTCCGGATCGCGCCTGGCCAGGGCGGGGGAGCGGCAGGACACGGCGAGCCGTCTACTGGCGTCGGCTGCCAGGAAGTCCTACGACCCGCTCATCGAGATCGACTGGGAGGCGCCCATCCCGGCGGGCCTCTACGGCATGACGCCGGAATGGTCCAGCCTCTACGGCACCGACCTATGGGAGTCGATGACCGAGGACCAGCGGATCACGCTCACCATGCACGAGGCCGCGAGCGTCGCGGGCACCGGGATCTGGTTCGAGATGATCCTCATGCAGATGCTGCTGCGCGACATCTACAGCCACGACCCGTCCGAGCCGCACGTGCAGTTCGCCCTCACCGAGATCGCCGACGAGTGCAGGCACTCGACGATGTTCGCCAGGTCGGCGCAGCGCTTCGGCGTCCCGTCGTACCGGCCCAAGCGGTGGATCCGCGAGTCGGCACGCGCCTTCAAGGCGACGGCGTCCGGTTCGCTCGCCTACGGCGGCACGTTGTTCGCCGAGGAGATCCTCGACATGATGCAGCGCGACTTCATGAAGGACGAGCGGGTGCAGCCGATCACCAGGACGGTGAGCAAGATCCACGTCCTCGAGGAGGCGCGGCACATCAAGTTCGCCCGCGAGGAGACCGTCCGGCGCGTCCGCGGCATCTCCTGGTTCACCAGGGCGCAGATCCGGTTGCTGCTCGGCGTGACCGCCTATTTCATCGTCACCAGCCTGGTCAACGACAAGGTGTACGAGGCCGCGGGGCTGGACCCCAAGCGTGCCCGCGCGGCGGCGAAGGCGAACAAGCACTACCACGACATGCTCCGCGAGGGCAGCGCGAAGACCGTCGAATTCCTGAGCGAGGTCGGGTTGATCGGCGGGCCGTCGAAGGTCCTGCTGCGCCGGGCGCACATCATCTAGCGCCGCCGGGGCCCGGCGCGGTGCACGGCACCGGGCGACGTCCGGGCAGGGCGGCTTCTCCAATCGACAACGAACAGCACATCACGGAGGTGGACAGGTGACGGCACAGTCACGGGGTTCGAAGCGACGGATCCTCGTCGGAGCGGCGGCCGGAGCGGCGATCATCGGTGTGGGCGCGGTCGTGCGCGCCCGGCGGGCCAGGACGAGCGCACCCTTTGTGGCCGAGCCGAATCCCGCGTTGAGCGATCCCGTGCACCGGCCCGAGACGATCTCCGTCACCTCGGCCGATGGGCACCCGATCCACGTGGTGGCCTACGGCGATCCCGATGCGCAGCCCATCGTGCTCAGTCACGGCTGGACCTGCTCGACCGCCTACTGGTACCCGCAGATCAACGCGCTCGCGGACGACTTCCGCGTCATCACCTACGACCAGCGGGGCCACGGGCGTACCGAGCTCGGTCGCAATCCGCTGAGCACCGACCTGCTGGCCGACGACCTGGCCGCGGTGCTCGAGGCCACCGTGACCGGTGACAAGAAGGCCGTCGTGGTCGGCCACAGCATGGGTGGCATGAGCATCATGTCGTGGGCAGGCAAGTACCCGGAGCAGGTGCTGGCGAAGGCCCGCGCGGTGATGCTCGCCAGCACCGCCACCGACAGCCTGGTCGCGGAGTCCACGCTGATCCCGCTCTCGCAGCGGCTGCCTGCCATCCCGCCGCCGGTGGGCCGGGTGCTCCTCGGCTGGCGCAGCTCGATGCGGGTCGACACGCCCGCCACCCGCCGCGTCATCCAGTACGCGGCGATGGCGCCGGGATCCACGCGCGAGGAGGTCGAGTTCTGCACCCGCATCGTGCTCGACTGTCAGGGCCGTACCCGCGGCGGCTGGGGAGCAGCGCTGAGCATGCTCGACATCCGCGCCGCGCTGGAGAACCTGCAGGTGCCGACCACCGTGCTGGTCGGGACCGCAGACCGGCTCACCCCGCAGTCGCATTCGCGCCGGATCTCGGACGTCCTCGACGAGGCCGGGCACCTGCAGCGCCTGATCCGGCTGCCCGCGATCGGCCACATGAGCACCGTCGAGGCCCCCGTCGCGGTCAACGACGAGATCCGCCGCCTCGCCCGACTGTGAGTCCTTCTGGTCCGTAGGGGGACCGAAAGGACTCACGGGCGCGGAGCGCCTAGCTGAAGACGACGGTCTTGCGGCCGTGCACGAGCACCCGGTCCTCCAGGTGCCAGCGCAGGCCACGCGCGAGCACCAGCTTCTCGATGTCGCGGCCCTGGCGCACCATGTCGCGGACCTCGTCGGCGTGGTCGACGCGGATCACGTCCTGCTCGATGATCGGCCCGGCGTCCAACTCGGCGGTCACGTAGTGGCAGGTCGCGCCGATCAGCTTCACGCCCCGGGCGAACGCCTGGTGGTAGGGCCGGGCGCCGACGAAGGACGGCAGGAAGCTGTGGTGGATGTTGAGCGCGCGCCCCGCCCAGTGCTCGCACAGCTCGGCGGGCAGCACCTGCATGAAGCGGGCCAGCACCACCGCGTGCGGGTCGTGGGCGTCGACCAGTTCGCGCACCCGGTGGAACGCGGGGCCCCGCTCGGCCGGATCCTTCGGGAACGGCACGTAGTGGAAGGTCAGCCCGTGCGCCTCCACGACGGGCGCGAGGTCCATGTGGTTGCCGATGACCGCGCAGATGTCCGCGGGCAGCTCGCCGCCCGCGGCGCGGCCGAGCAGGTCGTGCAGGCAGTGTGCCTCCTTGCTCACCAGCAGCACGACGCGCTTGCGCTCCGACGAATCCTGCAGCGTCCACTCGGTATCGGGGCCGAGCTCGGCGGCGACCGCGGCGAACGCCGTGCGGAGCTCGTCGATGCTCATGTCGATCGACGAGGCGCTCACGGCCTGCCGGGTGAAGAACCAGCCACTGTCGGCGTCCGCGTGGTACGCGGCCTCGACGATTGATCCGCCGACCTGGGCGAGGAACGTGGAGATCCGGGCGACGATGCCGGTGCGGTCCGGGGTGCCGAGCGAGAGCACGAAACGGCGGTCGTCTTCGGTGGTAGGCGAGCTCATGGACCCAGTGTCGCAGGTACCGGTCAGCGCTCGACGACTGCCGTCGCGACCAGCGTGCCCAGGTCGAGCGTCTCGATGTCGCGTTCGGTGAGCAGCGCAAGGAACTCGAGCCGGATCGCTTCGACGGTGCCGGAGTCGAGGCCGACCAGGGTGCCGCGCAGCACGCTGCCCAGCACCAGTCCCCATGCCAGCTCCGGGGTCGCGGGCAGCCAGTTGGACAGCTCGTTGATCTCGACGGCGGAGGTGCCGAAACCGGTGAGCCACGCCCTCAGTGTGTCGGCGGTGTCCAGTTTCGTCATGGGGTCGGCGCGGTTGTTGCGGGCACCGACGTCGAAGCCCGGCACGTGTCGCCCGACCGCGTCGAAATAGGCGCGTGCGTAGTCCTCGAGGGCGCCGCGCCGCCAGGACGTGAGACCGACCTTGCCGCCGGGTCGGACCAGGTTCACCAGCCGGTTCACCGACTCGTCCATGTGCGGGAGGAAGAACACCCCGTAGGAGCTGGCCAGCGCGTCGTAGCCGGCCTCGGGGACCGTGCTCGGCGGCTCCCATTCCGTGGCGTCGGCGTGCACGAAGTCGATGTTCTGCAGGGCGCGGTCGGACGCGAGCAGCCTGCCCTCCTCCAGCAGGTCGTCCGCGAGGTCGACCGCGTGTACCAGGCCGCCTGGGCCGACGGCGGCGGCCGCGGGCAGCGCCGAGGCGCCTGTGCCGCAACACACGTCGAGCACCGCGTCGCCCGGCCGCAGCCGCAACTGGAAGATCAGTGCCTGCCCGGCCGGACCCCAGATCTGCGGGGTCAGCCAGGTGAACTCGGCCGCGCCGGCGTTGAACACGGCGGCCAGCTCGTCGGCGCTCATACCGACACGGTAGCCGCGGATCCGGTCACCGCGCGTTCACTCCTCGTAGAACGGCTCCGCGTACCGGAATTCGCCCGTGAGGTCAGGGGTGTAGGCCGACAGCGGCCGGACCTGGAAGTGCGAGACCCAGTCCGGGACGCCGGGGTCGACTGCCAGCGTCGAGCCGGGCACGAACCCGAACCGCGGGTAGTAGTCGAGGTGTCCCAGGAGGGCGACCAGCGGTTCGTCGAGTGCGTCCGCCGCACCGAGGACGGCGTGCATCAGCGCCGCCCCGATCGCGTGGCCCTGATGTTCGGGCGGTACCCCGATCGGCCCGAGGGCCAGGGCCGGGCGTCCGGCGACGGTGGCCCTGGTCAGGCAGACGTGGCCGCGGACCTCGCCGTCGATCTCGGCGACCAGGGACAGCGCGGGCAGCCACGCCTCGGACGCCCGCAACCTCGCGACCAGGCCGGGCTCCATCGGTTCGTCGGCGCCGGGCGGGATCTGATCGGCGAAGGCGGCTCGGTGCACCGCCGCGATAGCGTCGACATCGGCGGGGAGTTCACGTCGGATCAGCACCAGGGCAGTGTGGCGGGCGGCGCGGCGGCGGCGCAACCGGATTTGTCGCTGTGCCAAGCTCTTCGGTATGCCTGACGCCCCGCTGACCCGAGACGCGGTCGCCCAGATGGTCGACCACACCCTGCTCAAGCCCGAGGCCACCCCAGCCGACGTCGACGCGCTGATCGCGGAGGCCCGCGACCTCGGCGTGTACGCGATCTGCGTGTCGCCGTCGATGCTGCCGGTGCGGGCCGAGGGGCTGACCGTCGCCGCAGTGGCCGGGTTCCCGTCGGGCAAGCACCACTCGCTGATCAAAGGGGCGGAGGCGCGGCTCGCGGTGGAGCAGGGCGCGAGGGAGATCGACATGGTGATCGATGTGGGCGCGGCGGTCGCGGGCGACTACAACGCGGTGCTCGCGGACATCCTCACCGTCCGTGAGGGGATCGGCGACGCCACAGTGCTCAAGGTGATCCTCGAGTCCGCGGCGCTGTCCGACGAGGCGATCGTCGAGTGCTGCCGGGCCGCCCAGCTGGCCGGGGCGGACTTCGTCAAGACCTCGACGGGCTTCCACCCGGCGGGCGGGGCGACCGCGGCCGCGGTGCGGTTGATGGCAGGCACCGTCGGCGGCAGGCTCGGCGTCAAGGCGAGCGGTGGGATCAGGACCGCGGACGCCGCGCGGGAGATGATCGAGGCGGGCGCGACCAGGCTGGGCCTGTCCGGCACCAGGGCCGTGCTGGACGGGTTCGCGGTGGCCGGATAGCGCGAACCGCCACCCGGCCACCGCGAGCGCGGATCACAGCAGGGAGCAGCCGCCGCCCGTGGCCTGTGCCTCGGGGGAGGCCTCCGGCATCGTGTAGGCGCCGCCGGCCATCGACATCTGCAGTCCGTCGTCGGTGATCGTCAGCGAGGTCGGCGACATCCCGAGCGGGAGCGTCTGCAGGCTGTCGCCGAGCACGTCGACGATGCCGCTGACCAGGTCGGTGGGCAGCCCGAGGCCGAGGACCGAGGCCTCGACGGTCTCGATGTCGACCTTTCCGTCCACGACCTTCGGCCGGACGGTCAGCTCGGCGAGCCCGATGACCTGGAACGCCAGCGTGCCGCGGGTCGGGTCGGCGGTCACGCCGGAGACCAGCTGGCCGAAGGGCTGAGCCTGGATGGTCGCGAGAATGCCCGCGGTGGACCAGTCCACGTCGGCGGTGGAACTGCCGATCGTGCCGCCGCCCTTGTCGGTCAGCTCGATGTCGTTGACCTTGGCCGTGACGTGCATGTCCTTGGCCGGGCCGAAGCTGGAGTCGTTGCTGGTGACCGTGATGTACGGGACGTTCTTGTCGACCGCCTGCAGCAGCACCGGCTTCCAGCTCAACCCGACGTCGACCTGGGAGCCGAGCTCGCTCTCGAGCTGCTGGGCCATGCACTGCTTGACGTTGTGCCGTACGTAGAGCTCGGCCGAGATCAGGACCGCGACCAGCGCGGCGATCACGATCAGCACGATCAGCAGGGTGCGGTTGCGCTTCGGTCCGGAGTTCGCGGACCGGTACGAAGTGTTCGCGGGGGAGGCCATTGCACGGATTCTTCCCCAGAAGTCTGTGGGGGATCTGAGAACGCGCTGCGAGAATTCCCTGTGATCCATGCCACAGTCGCACGTACTGTGACTTCATGGACGACGGGGTCGTGCGGCGCCACGAGGAGCGCGAGCGGGGCCTGTTCGAGTGCGCGCTCGAACAGGCCGGGTATTTCACCGCCGGACAGGCGCGCACGCTCGGCTTCTCGCCGGGGGAGATCGGCCACGCGCTCGGCGCGGGCAGGTGGGAACGCGTCGACAGGGATCTGTTCCGATTGTCGCCGTGGCCGCACACCGACCTGGAGGACGTGGCCAGGCGGTGCGTCCAGTTCCAGGGGGCCGTCGTCTCGCATCAGAGCGCGGCCGAGCTGTACGGCCTCGGTCACCTGCACCCGCAGTTCCTGCACGTGACCGCCAGCGCGCCCGTGCACGTCCGGACGGACCGGGTCGCGGTGCACCGCGCCGACCTGGGGCCTTCCGACTGCGAACACACCGGCGCCTTCCGGATCACCACCCCGCTGCGGACGGTGCTCGACCTGGCCGAGGGCGGGGTCTCGCAGTGGGTGCTCGACGAGGTGGTCGGCGACGCGCTGGCCATCGGCAGGCTCGACCGGCCTGCGCTCGAGGCCGGCTCCGCGGGGCAGTCGGTACGGGTCGAACGCCGGGTCGGGCGGGCGCTGGCCGCCTGGGCCTGACCCGGCGGGTCGATCAGAACCAGGCGTCCCGCATCTCCAGCGTGGTCCGGTCGAGCGAGGCGAGCAGCGCCAGCTGCGGGCCCGTCTTGGGCAGCTCGTAGCGGAAGAAGTATCGGCCTGCCTGCCGCTTGCCGTCGTAGAAGTCGCCGGTCTTGCCCTCGCAGGCGAGCATCTGCTCGAGCCAGATCCACGCGACCACCACGTGCCCGACCGCCTCCAGGTAGGCCGAGCTGTTGGCGAGGGCCGCGTCGATGTCGCCGGAGGCGAACAGTCCCGCGGTGACCTTGCCGACCTGGCCGAGCACCTCGCCGAGCTGATCGGCCAGCTCCGCGAGCTCGCCGTCGGTCTCCGCGGCGTCCGCGATGGTGCGACCGATGGATTCGCTCAGCAGCCGCAGGCTGATGCCGCCCTGCTGGGTCACCTTGCGGCCCAGCAGGTCCAGGCCCTGGATCCCGTGGGTGCCCTCGTGGATGGGGTTGAGCCGGTTGTCGCGGTAGTGCTGTTCGACGTCGTACTCTCGGGTGTAGCCGTACCCGCCGTGTACCTGGATCGCGAGGTTGTTCGCCTCGAGGCACCACTGCGACGGCCAGCTCTTCGCGATCGGGGTGAGGATGTCGAGCAGCAGGCCGATCCGGTTGCGCGCGGCCTCGTTGGCGGCGATGCGTTGCTCGTCGACCATCCGCATGCAGAACATCTCCAGCGCCAGCGCGCCCTCCACATAGGACTTCTGGGCCAGCAGCATCCGCTTCACGTCGGCGTGCTCGATGATCGGGACCGGCTTGGCGGCAGGGTCTTTCGCCGTGACCGGCCGTCCCTGCTCGCGCAGCCGGGCGTAGTCGACCGACTTGAGGTAGCCGGTGTAGCCGAGCGCCGTCGCGCCGAGGCCGACCCCGATCCGGGCCTCGTTCATCATGTGGAACATGTAGGACAGGCCCTTGTTGGCCTCGCCGACCAGGTACCCGACGGCGCCTGCCGCACCGCCGGGGGTGTGGGTGCCGTCGCCGAAGTTCAGCACGGTGTTCGTGGTGCCGCGGTAGCCCATCTTGTGGTTCAGCCCGGCCAGCGTCACGTCGTTGCGTTCGCCGAGGCTGCCGTCGGACTCGACCAGAAGCTTGGGCACGATGAACAGCGAGATGCCCTTGGTGCCCTCGGGCGCGCCAGGGATCTTGGCCAGCACCAGGTGGACGATGTTCTCGGCCAGGTCGTGCTCGCCGCCGGAGATCCACATCTTGTTGCCGAACAGCCGGTAGCTGCCGTCGGGCTGCGCCTCGGCACGGGTCACGATGTCGCCGAGCGAGGAGCCCGCCTGCGGCTCCGACAGGCACATGGTGCCGAAGAAGCGACCCGCGACGAGTGGCTTGGCGTAGGTCTCGATCTGCTCCTGGGTGCCGTGCGCGAGCAGCAGGTTCGCGTTCCCGATGGTCAGCATCGGATAGGCGGCGGTGCCGACGTTCGCGGCCTGGAACCAGGCGAAGCAGGCGCCGGTGACTGTCGCGGGCAGCTGCAGCCCGCCTGCCTCGTACGCCATGCCCGCGCCCATCAGGTCCGCCTTCACGAACGCGTCGAGGGCCTGCTTGGCCTCCGGGATGATGGTGACCCGGGTGCCGTCGAAGCTCGGCTCCTGCTCGTCGCCCTTCTTGTTGTGGGTGGCGAAGTGCCGGGTCGCGAGCTGCTCGCTGAGATCGAGCACGGCGTCGAAGGTCTCGCGGGAATGGTCCTGGTAGCGGGGATCCTCCGTCAGGGCCTCGACGTCGAGCCATTCGTAGAGCAGGAAGTCGAGATCTCTCCGCGACAGCAGGGTCGAACGCATTCTCACAGGTCCCTTCGCAGGTGCTTCGGTCACCGACAAGGCTAGAGCGCCGGGGCGACCAGCGACCACGGGACCGTCAGTACGCAGTCGCGGAGCCGTCGGCGGGGGACCTCCAGCGGCAGACCCTGCTGTTGCAGCAGCTGGGCGGTCGCCCGCCAGCGCACCCTCGGCCCGAACGGGGCGTGTGGGGCCGCCGTCGCCCACGCCCGATCCGCCGATTGCAGCAGCTCGTACACGGGTTCCCCTGGCACGTTGCGGTGGATCAGGGCCTTCGGCAGCCGTTCGGCGATGTCGCTCGGCCGCTCGACGTCGAACGGGTCCCAGGCGAGGGTCAGCGACAGCGGCCGGTCCGCGTCGAGCAGGACCCAGGCGCAGCGCCTGCCCAGCTCGTCGCAGGTGCCGTCGACCAGCAGTCCGCCGGGGGCCAGTCCGGACTGCAGCTTGGCCCATGCGCCGGCGACGGCATCCTCGGGGTACTGGCGCAACACGTTGAATGCGCGGATGAGCACCGGGCGCAGCCCGGCCAGCTCGAAGCCGCCGCGCGCGAAGCTGACGCCGTCGCGGGCCTCGACCACCCGCGCGGGATCGATCTCCAGACCGACGACCCGGATGTCGCGGCGGACGGTGCGCAGCCGGGACGCCAGCTCGAAGGTGGTGTGTGGCCGGGCGCCGTAGCCGAGATCGACGACCAGCGGGTCGGCGGCCGCGTGCAGCGCGTCGGCGACCGCGGTCCGGTGCATCAGCCAGCGGTCGCTGCGGCGCAGCCGGTTGATGCCGGTGGTGCCACGGGTGATGACGCCGTCCGGTTTGCCGGAACCCGTTCCGCGGGTTCCGCTCGGGCGGGACATGACGATCGGTTTACTGCTCGGCGAGCCAGTCCGCGGTGACCTGGGCTTCCGTGCGGAACAGGTCGACGAGGTTGACGAGCATCAGCTGCTCGAGCTTGCCGCCGACGAAGGGGATGAACACCTTCGCCTCGGACGAGGTCCGCAGCGTGGAGCCGGTGTCGGTGCCGAACAGCGCCATGGTGCCGCTGAGGCTGCCGGGGCCTGCCGGGATGGAGGCCGAGTACGTGCCGGTGACCTCGTCGCCGAAGACGCTGTAGTGCTCCTTGCGGGTGATCACCATGTCCTTCTTCATCACGGTCTGTGCGATGTCGGGCAGGGTGTCGCGCGGGATGATGTGGTGGAAGACGAGGTCGATGCCGTCGTCGCCGACCTCGAAGCTCTCGACGTGGTTGTCGGAGAACTTGCGGAGCTCGACCATCCGCGCTTCCCAGTAGTCCCGGTTCGTCAGCGCGGAGTACACCTTCTCGGCGGGATGGGTGTAGCGGGCGGAGTAGTCGATGCGTCGAGCCATGACCCGCAGGGTACCGGCTCAGCTCGGCGCACCGACAACGACCGCGTCAGCTGTTGGCGGTGATCCACTCCTCGACGACTTCCTGGTCCTTCGCCAGGATGCCGAGGATCTGCTCGGAGACCAGGCCCTCGATGGTGCCGCCGATCAGGCGCACGCTGACCTCGACGTCGCCCTCGACCGTCAGGGTGGAGCCCTCGGCGGTGTCGACCAGGGTCGCGGTGCCCGATGCGTTGATCGGGATGCCGGTGGCGGTGGTGGTGAAGGTGCCCGCGGCCTTGCCGTCGGTCAGCGGGCCCCACACCTCGGCACGGGTGATGGACAGCTCGCCCTTGAGGATCTTGGAGACGACGCCCGGCAGGGCGGCCTTGTCGATGTCCTGGGCGAGGGCGACGTCGATGGTGCCCTCACCGGCGGTGAGGTGCGAGAGGGTGAGGCCCTTGTCGGCGCCCTGCTCGACGCGGTTGCGCCAGAATCCTTCGTCGGTGAGCGTGCGGTGGACCTCGGCGGCGGGGCGGGTGTAGTTGGCGGTGAACTCAATTCGGCGTGACATGCCCCGCAATTTACATTGGTATCACCCAGGTCACACCTGCCCCATCCGGATCAGCTGTTGGCTGCGATCCAGCCTTCGGTGAACCCGTGCTCGGCGTCGAGGAGTTCGACGACCTGCTCGGCGATGACGGCCTCGATCTTGCCGCCGATCAGCGGCAGCTTCACCTCGACCCGACCGTCGAGCGTGATGGCTGCTCCGGCGCCCTCGGCGGCCAGGGTGAGCGTGCCGGTGACCTCGCCGGGCAGGCCCTCGACCCGCGCGCTGAAGGTGCCGGTGGCGCGGCCGCCCGCGAGGGCGCCCCAGGTCTCGGTCCGGGTGATGATCAGGTCGCCGGGGCGGATCTTGGAGACGATCGGGGGCAGGTGCTCCGCCGGGATGGCCTGTGCCATCTCGACGTCGATGGTGCCCTCGCCGGTGGCGACGTGGCCCAGCTCGGCGCCCTCGCCGCCGACCTCGGCCAGGCGGTCGCGCCAGTACCGCTCGCTGGTCAGGGCCCGGTGTACCTGATCGACGGGTTGAGGGTAGGACGCGGAATGCGGAATGCTGCGGGCCATGTTCGGCAGGCTACCGTTTGACCCCGTGCAGGCATTGAGTGACATTGCGGCGGAGTTCGGTGCCGAGCTGAGTGAGGGCGTGCCGCTGTCGCGGTTCACCACGCTGCGGCTCGGCGGTCCCGGACGGGCGATGCTCACCTGCCGCGACACGGACGCGCTGGCGGGCGTGGTGCGCGCGCTCGACGCCGCTGGCACCCCCACGCTCGTCCTCGGCGGCGGATCGAACCTGGTGATCGCCGACGAGGGCGTCGACGCGGTGGTGGTGCGGGTGGCCAACGACGCGATCCGGCTCGGCCCCGACTCGGTGCTGGCCGAGGCGGGCGCGGTGTGGGACGACGTCGTCGCGCGGGCCGTCGAGGCGGGCCTCGGCGGCCTCGAGTGCCTGTCCGGGATCCCCGGGTCAGCTGGCGCGACGCCGGTGCAGAACGTCGGGGCCTACGGGGTGGAGGTCGGCACCCTGCTGCGGCGGGTCCAGCTGCTGGACCGGGCGACCGGTGAGGTGCGCTGGGTGACGCCGGACGAGCTCGGCCTCGGCTACCGGACCAGCGTGCTCAAGCACTCGGACGCGGCGCTGGTGCTGGCGGTGGAGCTGGACCTGCGCCCCGACGGGCTGAGCGAGCCGCTGCGGTACCGGGAGCTGGCACACGCCATGGGTGCCGAGGAGGGCGAACGCCGTCCGGCGGCGAAGGTCCGTGAGGTGGTCCTGGGGCTGCGAGCGGGCAAGGGCATGGTCCTGGACCCCGCCGACCACGACACCTGGAGCGCCGGGTCCTTCTTCACCAACCCGGTGCTCGCCGACGATCGGCTGCCCGCGGTGCTGACGGCCATCGCCGCGCGGCTCGGCGACGACGTGCGGGTGCCGCAGTTCCCCGGCGGTGCGGGCACCAAGCTGTCGGCAGGCTGGCTGATCGAGCGGGCCGGGTTCACCAAGGGGCACCCGGGAGAGGACGCGGCGGCGCGGCTGTCCACCAAGCACACGCTGGCCCTGACGAACCGGGGGAGCGCGTCGACCGAGGACCTGTTGGCGCTGGCCAGGGAGGTGCGGGACGGGGTGCAGGACGCGTTCGGGGTCCGGCTCGAACCGGAACCGGTGACCGTGGGCTGCGCCATCTGACCAGGCCTTCCCCAGGTCGCGTGGTCGGCGAGGCGTGGGCCACATCGTCCGCGCAGGTACCGTGGCCTGCGTGGTAATCCAGCGTGTTCGGACGAAAAAGGTCCGCGGGTTCTCGTCGATGGCCGTGTTGCTCGCGGCGGTCGCGATGCTCGCGGGCTGCACCATCGGCGGCGGGGACGGGAACCCGGTTGCGGAGAGCGGACCGGTCGCGGCGGTCACCCAGGTCCCCGCGGCGGGCGCCGAGGACGTCAGCCCGACGGCGCCGGTCTCCGTGACGGCGGCGCGCGGCACGCTGCAGGGGGTCGCGCTCACCAACGAGGCAGGCAGGCCCGTGCAGGGCGTGCTGTCCCCGGACAAGACCACCTTCACCGTCTCCGAGCCGCTCGGTTACGGCGCGCGCTACACCTGGTCCGGCGGGGCGGTCGGCTCCGACGGCAAGACCGTGCCGGTGCAGGGTTCGCTCACCACGGTGGCCCCGCAGTCGACGATCTCCGCGAACACGAACATCGCGGACGGTCAGCAGGTCGGCATCGCGGCCCCGATCATCCTCAAGTTCAGCGACCACGTCGAGGACAAGGCGGCGGTGGAGAAGGCGCTGACCGTGACCACCAACCCGCCGACCCCCGGGTCATGGGCCTGGCTGCCCGACGACAACGGGTCCCGCGCGCACTGGCGCCCGCAGAATTACTGGGCGCCCGGCACGACGGTGAACGTCGCGGCCAACCTGTACGGCGTCGACTACGGGGACGGTGCGTACGGCGCCGAGGATCTGAGCCTGAACTTCACGATCGGGCGCAGCCAGATCGTCAAGGCGGACGCCCCGAGCCACCGCATGCAGGTGGTCCGGGACGGTGCGACGGTGATGGATCTCCCGGTCAGCTACGGCGAGGGCAACGAGGACCGCAACGTGACCCGCAGCGGCGTCCACGTGGTCAGCGAGAAGCACGAGGACTTCCTCATGTCGAACCCGCCCTTCTACGAGAACGTCCGCGAGCGGTGGGCGGTGCGCATCTCCAACAACGGTGAGTTCATCCACGCCAACCCCGAGACCACCGGCGTGCAGGGCGCGGCCAACGTGACCAACGGCTGCATCAACCTCTCCCTTGGCGACGCGCAGGAGTACTTCGGCACCGCGCTGTACGGCGACCCGGTCGAGGTCACCGGTACTCGGATCCCGCTGTCCGCCGCGGACGGCGACATCTACGACTGGGCGATCGACTGGGCCGCGTGGCAGGAGATGTCGGCGTTGCCTGCCGGTGGCGCGGCGGTTCCTGTCAGCTGACGTCGGCGCAGGGGAGCAACTCGGCGACCACGGCTCGTATGGCCGGGCTGGCGTCGGCGCTGCGCCTCCACGCGGCCGAGACCTCGCGCATGGGCGGTGGCTGCAGGGCGCGGGTGACGAGGTCGTCCCCGAGCGCGGGCCTCGCGAGGCGGGGAACCAGGGCGATGACGTCGCCTGCGGCGACCAGCGACAGCTGGGTCGCGAAGTCGTCGACGAGATGGCGGACATCGGGTTCGCCGGGCTGATCCGAGACCAGGCGTCGGAACCACTGGTGACACACGGTGCCGGGTGGACTGGTCACCCAGGCCTGGCCGATGACGTCCGCGCTGGTCAGCGGCTGTCGGCCGTCGGCAAGTGGGTGGCTGCGGTGCATCACCAGGTCGCCGAGATCGGTGTGGAGGTGTCGGTGGATCAGCGATGACGGGAGCCGGGGCGAGAGCCCGTCGGCGTCGTGGATGATCGCCAGGTCCGCCGTACCCGCGGCGACCGAGTGCAGCGCCTGGTCGGGGTCCTGCTCGGTGACCTGCAGGTGCAGGTCGGGGCATTCGGCTGCCAGATTCGGCAGGTGCGGGGCCAGGAGCCCACGGATGGCGGTGGAGAAGGCGGCCACCCGCAACACCCCGGTGGGTGTGCCGTCGGCGACGGAGCGGGCCGCCTCGGCGCAGCGTTCCAGGGACTGGAAGACCTCGGGGGCGGCGTCGAGTAACGCCTGCCCGGCCGGGGTCATGACGACGCCGCGCCCGGCGGGCGCGAGCAGCGCGACGCCGATCTGGCGCTCGAGGCGCTTGATCTGCTGGGAGACGGCCGAGGCGGTGAACCCCAGCTCGTCCGCCGCCCTGGCGATGGTCCCGAGCGCGGCGACCGACCGCAACGCGCTCAGCGATCCGACATCGATCATGAAGCCAGGCTACGCATTATTGGCAAAAAAGCATCGCTAGACCGATGGAGATGGGGTCGGCAGGATCGCCTCATGACCGATTTCCGTGAGCCTGCCCAGACGTTGTTCGGCACGAACCTGGTCGCGATGGTGACCCCGATGCGGCCCGACGGCGCCGTCAGCGAGAAGGGGGTCGCGAGCCTGGTCGACCACCTCCTGTCCACCGGATGCGACGGGATCGTCGTGGGCGGCACCGCGGGCGAGGTACCCACGCTGACCGCGGCTGAGATGGTCGAGCTGGTGTCGGCGGTGGCCGACCGGGCCAGGGGACGGGCCCAGGTGATCGCGGGCGTCGGCACCTACGACACCGCCGCGAGCGTCGAGCGGGCGCGGCAGGCCGAGGCCGCGGGCGCCGACGCCTTGCTCGTCGTGTGTCCGTACTACTCCCGGCCGACCCAGGCCGGGGTGGTGGCCCACTTCCTGGCGGTTGCCGATGCCACCGACCTGCCCGTGATGCTCTACGACGTCCCGGCGCGGACCGGTATCGCGTTGGAGACGGACACGCTGATCGAGCTCGCCCGGCATCCGCGGATCCTGGCGGTGAAGGACGCCAAGGAGGACCTCTTCGACGCCATGACCGTCATGGCCAACACGTCGCTGGCCTACTACTGCGGCAGCGACGAGCTCAACCTGCCCTACCTGACGATCGGGGCCTGCGGTGTGGTCAGTGTCGTCGGCAACATCGTCGCCGACCGGAACGCGGACCTGATCCGAGCCGTCCGAAGCGAAGATCTCGAATCGGCCCTGGACATCCAGCGGTCCCTGCTCGGCCTGACCGAGGCCGTGATGCGGACCTCGCAGGGCGCCATCATGGCCAAGGCGGCCCTGGCAGAACTGGGCATCATCGAGCACGCGACGGTCCGCATGCCCTTGCTCGAGACGCCGGCGCCGGACCTCGCCACCCTCCGAACAGCGCTCGCGGAGCTCTGAGTTCGAGTGGAACCGAATCGGCCGACGCCGCGTCTAGAAGGGTGACGGGCTGAAGCTGCGGCCCTTGGGATTCGGTGGGGGTACGGGTGCGGGATCCGGGTGCGCGCGAGGAATTGCGCGCCCGCAACGAGGCGTTGCGGGTTCAGATCGACGGCATGCTCGAGGACCTTCACCGCCGGTCGGACCTGTTGTCCCTGGCGCAGTCCGAGGTCGCGGCGTTGCGGGTCGAGGCGCGCACGCCGGACGGACTGGCCAGGGTCACCGTCGATTCGGCCGGTGCTGTCGTGGCAGTCGACATCGCGCCCGAGGCGTTCGCGAAGTCCACGCCGTCCCGGCTGGGCGAGGCCATCGCCGCGGCCGCCCGCGAGGCTGCGGCGACCGCGCGCCGCCGAGTGCAGGACCTGATGGTGCCGGTGTCGCAGGCGGACGTCGACCTGCCCGACCTGCCCGACCTGATCCCGGGCGCGCCGAGCCTGCGGAACCTGGTGCCCGCGGCGCCGGGGGTGCCCGTGGCCGACAGGGAATCGGAGGGACCCGGGTGGGAACCGGGGGCGTCCATCCTGCGCGGGGCCGATCAGTGAGCCGCCCGGTCTGGGTCGACCCGGACGGGCTGCGGTCCGCCGCACCGCGGTTCGAGGCGGTCGCCGACGCGCTGGACCGGACCCGTACCGAGCTGTCCGGCGCGTTGCGGGCCGAGGGCGCGAGCTGGGGCTCCGACGAGACCGGCGCGGCCTTCGCCGAGGGCTACGTGCCCGGCGCCGACTCGGCGGTGGACGGGCTGCTCAAGGTCGCCGAGGCGATGCGGGCGATCGCGGGCGCCGTCACCGGGACCGCGGACGCCTTCGACGGTTCGGATCGGGGATTCGCGGGCAGCCTCGGCGGACGGTCCTGATGGGTATCCAGATCCCGGGGTGGCTCCGCGGCGTCGCCTCGATCGCGGTTGGGGCGGACTGGCCGGAGGCCGACGAGACCTCCCTGCGCCGGTTGGCCGACGCCTGGGACTCGGCCTCGTCGGCGGTGGAACTGATCGCCAAGGACGGCGACGCCGCGATGGGCAAGGCGCTGGGGGCCGTGCTCGGCGACGTCAACGCGGCCATGGCGCAGTACTGGGAGAACTTCGACGGTGCCGACGGCGCGTTCCTGTCCCTGGTCGCGCTGTGCGATCAGCTGTCCGAATCGTGCGACACCACCGCCACCGACGTCGAGTACGCGAAGCTGACGATCATCGCGGCGCTGGCGCTGCTGGCCGCCGAACTCGCCGCGCTCGCGGCGGCCGCGATCCCGACCCTGGGCGCGAGCACCGCCGCGATCCCCGCCGCCCAGATCGCCACCCAGGTCGCGGTGCGGATGGTGGTGCGACAGCTGATCATGAAGCTGCTCCAGCACGCCGCGCTGAGTGCCGCCCAGAATGTGTTGCTGGACGGCGCAATCCAGTCGTTGCAGATCCTGCAGGGGAACCGGGACCGGCTGGACGCCGGCAGCCTGGCGTCCGGTGCGATCGAGGGCTTCGTCGAGGGTGCGGTCTCCGGCGGGGTCGGCAGGTTCGGCTCGGGATCACCGCTCGGGCAGTTCGGCGCGGAGACGATCGCCGGGGCGGCCGGGTCCGCGGCCGGTGTCGCGGTGTCGGGGCAGGGCGTGTCCTGGCAGGACCTGGCGTCGGGGGCGATCGGCGGCGGCCTAGGTGGTGCCGGTGGCGGTGATGTCGCCACCCGGCCGACCTCGTCGGTCGACGCGCCCCGCTTCGCGCCACCGGAGACGCCCGCGAGCACGGTCCCCAGCGCGGCCGACGCCGGGACGCGTCCGGGTCCGGTCGCGGAGGCGCCGTCCCCGCGCAGCGGCGGGTTGAACATGGGGATCACGGAGCCTGCGGCGGGTGGCGGGGCGGGAGCCACCGCGACCGCCCCGGTTGCGCGGCCCGGCGGGTTGAACATGGGTACGGGAACGGCGCCGGCGACGTCCTCGCCATCGTTGCCAGGACGGAACGACGGGCCCGATGGTTCGCATGGTGCAGGCACCACGGAGCAGCCGACGAAGCCGGACCACAACGCGGACTTCCCGCCTCGGTACCCGGCGGAGCCGTTGCCAGAGGACCGGCTCGGGCCGGAGGACATCCCCGATGGCGTGCCGCCCGAGATGCTCGAGGGTTGGAACAGATTCGGTGGGCTGACGGAGGAAGCGTTCGCGTCGCGGTACTACGACCAGGAAACCGGGTGGTGGCGGTATCCAGAGCACGACGGAGTCGCTCTGGACAGCGACGGGGAATTGCGGATCCTCGATCCCGACATCAGGCTCCCCGAGGGAACGATCATCGATCGGTTCGGTGATCCGGACGGCGCGTACCTGGCGCCTGACGGCATTCCTTTCAGCGATCGCGCCCTTCCTCCGGATAGCCTCGGTACGCAGTATCACCAGTACCGCGTCACAGGAGTTCCTCTGCCGGACAGTTGGAGAATAGAAGCTTCTGTGATCGCACCCGGCTTCGGTCAACCAGGGGGCGGAGTCCAATATCGGCTAGTGGACGAATCGGGACAAAAGCTCACCGTCGAACGATTGGAAGATGCGGGTTGCCTCGTTGAGATCTGACAATGTGGCCGGTCTACTCGAGCAGTACGGCGACGCGGCGCGATACTTCGAACTCTGGCGTGAGCGGGCTGCGCGCCTGGGGGTTCCTGCCAGCGGATCACCGACCATCACCCTGTCCGGGGGCCTTGTCTACCCCGCCGCTGACCTGCATCTGGGGATCATCGTTGTCGACGACCATTTTTCCCACCTGACGATTGAACGAGGCCAGAAATTTGTCGGGGGCGAGTTCAGTCGATTCGATGACGCCGCGAAGCTACTGCTGAAGGGCGAAGGGCAGAAGATCAGGTCCTACCTGAAACTGCCGCGTAAGTACTCCGATTGGAGGGCCATGGGACTGCATCCGGCGGTGTCGGTCGAGGAGCGTGAGTACTCGGTGGTCTTGACGTCGCGCGACGACCCCTCCGTCTGGTGCAAAGTCTCAGCGGTTGAGCAGGCGGCCACCAGCCAGATCATGATGATGTCGATGGCGGAACTCGATGCACAGCTGATCGAGGGAATGAACCTGTGAACGCGACCGAGGACGTCATGCGCACCGACGATCTGGCCGGATGGCTGAGCCGATACGGCGCGCTGTTCTGGCGATTCCAGCGGTGGGGATATCGCTTCGGCAAGCTGGGCATGCCCGGCCAGGTCGGCAGTGCTCTGACGCGTCGCGGTGGCATCTCGGTCCTGGATGGATCGGCCGAGTTCGAGGTGTACGTCGAGGGTGACCATTTCGGGCTGGCGCGGACGAACGAGGGGGGCCATGGTGTCCACATGTCGTTCAGCAGGATTGACGACGCAGAGCGGTACCTCGTGGTGCGGATCGGTGACCGACTCCGGGCGCACGCAGGATTCGACCCACGGGGCCCGGAATGGTCGGGCCTCGGGCTGGACGAGGGAGTCGAGGCCCTTCCGGATGGCGATCGGGTCGTGCTTGTTCGGAAGGCAGATCCGCGCGCATGCTGCACTGTGCCGATCGAAGATCGTGAATGGTTCAGTCACGCGATGATGTTCGAGGTCGAGGAACTCGATGATGTCCTCACTCATGGGATCTCGGATATGCGGGTGGTGCGTCCTTTCTGGGCATTCGATCCGATCGACCCGTGCTGATTGTGCTCGGAGCCACGAGAGAACTTGACACAATCGATCCGACGAAGGGTGCATGACAATGCCAGTGGTGATTCTCGACGAGGTCGATTCGGGGCCCATCGAGCTGGCGGCTCAGCTGCCCGTTCGCGCGGAATTGGTGCGGGTGCTGCCGGGTCCCGATCGCCCGGACTATTGCCTGGCACTTCTCGAGAAGCGGCTCGTATTCAAGCCGGGAACGGATTTCGACATCTCGCGGGTGGGGTCGGAGTTCTTGAGGACTGACACCGACGGTAGCCCCGCTGTCCTGGTCTATGCGGTGGTGTTCTGTGCTCGATTCCAGGGGACGCAAGTGACGCCGGATATGAAGGACCTGTGGGTCAACCTCGCGTACGTGATCGACAATTCGCAGATGCGAGATGGAGCCGTGGATTTCGCGAAGCTCGAGAACGTTGCCGTGGCCCGGATCAATCTGGATCCGGCTGTCGAGACGCTCCGTCAGCCGAAGTGAATCACCCCAGACTGCCCCGCGTCGGTGATATCCACGGAGTCGGCTGCTTCGCACGGAACCGATCGGCGCGATGGTGCGTCTAATTCAGGTAAGCCGTGAGAACTGGGCCGGGCGGGAAGTATCGCGCACACGGGGGTGGACGCGGGCTGCGAGTACGCGGCCTGCGGCGCATTGATACTGCTCGGGACAGCTTCGGGACGGTGGCCGGCGAGGCAGCTATGGAGGGGTGAGCTGCCTCGCCGGGTTTGTCGTGAGCCGGATGGAACCGATGGGGACGGTGCTGCGTCTATCTAGGGAGGACCGGTATCGGTCGGGGCCAGTGGGAGGGGGACCTGGATGTCGTTATTGCCGAGCCTGGATGAGCTGAAGGGGTCGATGGGCGACCTTGCGTCGGGCGCGTTGGACGACCTGAGCGATCTGGCGCGCGACCCGGGCAACAAGATCATCGATGTGGTGTCCGGGTACGACATCGATGAAGGTAATCGTGTCGAGGATCGGCAGGAGGCCGGTAACACCGAGCGCTCCGAGCTCTACAGCCAGCAGGACGGTCTGAAGGCCGAGTTCGGTGATGGCAGCTACGAACCGCCGTCCGTGGTGCCCGACAGCTTCGATTCGATGTCGCACGAGGCCATCAAGTCCGCAGTGGACGCGATGAGTGCGGATCCGATCCGCGCGAGCGCCGAGGGCTGGGAGAAGATCGGGTCCTCGCTCGGCGAGGGTCTCGCCGAGTTCAAGCAGTTCATCACCGACCAGATCGATGGCAAGTGGGAGGGCGTCGGGGCCGAGGCCGCGATGGCGGCCACGACGGCCTACGTCGCCGATTCCGACAAGCTCGCGGTGGCGGGCAGGCTGGTGGGGACCAAGGTCGCGGAGGCGGCGACCGGGATCTCCCAGGTCAAGGCGACCATGCCCGCCGTCGAGGCCATCTCCGCGCTCGAGACCCTCGTCAACGTCGCACTCCCGTCGGTCGGGATGGTCAAGCAGCTGGTGCACGGCAAAGACGAGGCCCGCCAGCAGGCGATCCAGATCATGAAGACCGTCTACATGCCGGTGATGCAGCAGGCTGACACCAACGTCCCGATCCTTCCCCGGCCGGTGGATCGCACATGGCCGCTCCCGACGCCCGACCCGACGTCCGGCCGGCCGGGCATCGGGGGACCGTCCGGCTACAACCCCTCCGGCTACACCGGACCGGGGGATGCACCGGTCGCCCCGACGCGGCAGGGCGTCGGGAACGATCCCTCGGCCGGGTCGCCAGGAACCGACCCCTCCGGCCCGAACACGGGCGCGAACCCGCTGTCACCGGACGGCTCCGGCGCCGACGGCTCGAATTCGCCCTTCGTGCAGACCGATCCGTCCTCCGCGTGGACCGCCCCGGCGGCCGCGAGCGGTACCGACGGCACGGGCAGTGGGCTCGGTACCGGCACAGGTACCGGCAGTGGTACCGGCAGTGGTGCCGGCACCGGATCCGGAGGGCACGGTGCGGGGGGCTCGGGATCGGGGCTCGGCGCGGGCGGTGGATCCGGCGCGTCCTATGGCGCGGGCGGAGGCCTTGGCGCTACCGGCGGACTGGGCGGCGCAGGGCGCGGTCTCGGCGGCGGGATGGGGATGCCGGGAGCGGCCGGTGGTGCGCCGGGTGCGGGCGGAGCCGGTGGTGGTGCGGCGGGCGCCGCGGGCCGTCCCGGCGCGATGGGCGGCGGCATGGCACCTGGCGGTGCCCGCGCGAACGGCGACGACGACACCGAGCACAAGACGCCCAGCTACCTCGTCAACGTCGACAACGGCAACGAACTGGTGGGCAGGCTCCCGAAGGTCGCACCGCCGGTGATCGGCGGATGAGCGCCGGCCGGTGGCGGCTGACCGCCCTCGAGTTCACGGTCCTGTGGGAGCAATTCGGCAGGGACCGCCTGCCGTACCCGTTCCAGTTCCTCGGCACCGCGGCCACGGACGAGGAGTTCCTGGCGGATCGGCGGGCGGCCGCGCAGAGGGTCGGGCCGATGCTGGACGAGGGCCTGTACGAGGCGTTGGTCGCGCTGGCCGAGCCCGTGGTCCGGGTCGAGCTGTGCGGGTTTCGCGGTGCCGGGCTCGAGTCGATGGTCAGGATGCACGCCGGGATCAGACATTCCGTCGCGGCCGTCGCCGTTCAGCTGCCGGGTACCGACCTGCATGCGGGCGCCGACATCCTGCTGGCATCCGCTCCCGCCGCTCAGGTGGGAACATTTGTGGCCCAATCGATCCCGTCCGTCACCGCGGGTCGACGCCGGGGTGTGTCGGTGCCACGGTCGGTGGCGCCGGTGGGCGGTGGCTCCCTCATGCAGTCGGCGAGCCGGGCGCGCGGGAATGAGGAGCGGGACGAGTTCTTCCGGCGTCCGCGCACGGGGCTGGGCGAGGTCACGGTCTTTGCCGGCCCCGCCTACGACAACCGGCCGACCGGCGACGGACAGGGCTTCCACTGGATGGACTTCGCGAACGACGGGCGCTACCTCGTGCGGGGTTCCGACATCGTCAGTGCACTGCCCGCCAGGAGTGAGGACATCGCGGCCGAGGTGCAGCGGCTCGTCGGCGTCGCGCGCGCAGGGACCGTCGGCCGATGAGTCCGATTCGGGGCGAACAGGACCGGCCGGAGACGGCCGGTGCGTCGCTGAGCTTCCGGGACCGGTTCATCTGCCTGGAACTGCGCTTCTCGCTGGGAATCGAGGAGACCACCGGGCGCCACTACCTGGCCATCCCCGCGTCCAACGGGGTCGCGGAGGCGGAGGAGTTCTACGAGATCGACGGGCGGACGCAGGAGCGTTTCGCCGCCGACCCGGGGTCGGCGGCCGAGTTCATCCGCCGCTGTCGGAATCGGGAGCTGGACGCGCTGCTGATCCTCGACCAGGGCCGGCGCGGCGGCGCCTGAGCTCACCAGCGGTTACGGACCTCCTCGGCGAAGCCGAGCAGATTCGCGACCTCGATCCGGCTGCCGTCGTCGAGGACGACGTGACCGCTGAAACGCCCGAACACCTGGTGCTGGATTGAGCGCAGGACCAGGAGATCGGTGCTGGCCGCCCGGTCGAGGATCGGCTCGAAGGTCATCTCGAACCGGCCGTCGTTGCTGGTGAAGGTCCACGGTGCGCCGTCGAAGGTGCCGGGCGGGAGGTGGAAGGTCACCTGGTCCAGCTTGTGCGCGCGACCGTCGACGAACACCATGTTCTCGGTGGCCGCGGAGGTGTCGCCGAAACCGTGACCGATGTTGAACCCGAAGGGCTTTCCGTCGACGAGACCGGATGCCGATCCCCAGTACCAGGTGTTGTCGTAGGTCCAGACGCCGCGGCCCCAGTCGAACACGCCGAACGCCGACCCGGGGTCGAAGGCGAACGACCGCCCGCCGACCACGATCTCACCACTCGCGGGCAGGCAGTTGATCTTCTGGTTGTAGTAGAAGGCCTTGGGAGCCTTGTGGAATGGCGTGGCGACGACCATCCGGTCGGGAGCGGAGCCAGCCGACGGCCGCGACAGCAGGAGCTCACCGCTCAGCCCATGACCGCCGTCGAACCCCGGGTGGTCGATCGCGAGCAACCGGCCACCCTCGGTGTGCCGGAACGAGATCCGCAGACCCTTGTGCGAGGCCACCACATCGCCGGCGTCGGCGCTGGCGGGCAGCGACATGGAGCCCATCGGGAAGGGCAGCATCACGTTCTCGGTCACCTCGGCACGCGCCCCGAGGTCGAGCCACGACACCCCGAGCAGGCCCATGTAGCCGTTGTCCGCGACCGTCAGCGCGAGACCGACCTCCTGCGTGAGCACGCAGTAGTAGTCCCACTCCTTGATCCGGAACCGCGGCGCGGCGACGGTCTGCCGGTCGTACCCGCGGACCTCCGACGTTGCCCAGCCCGCCTCGGCGAGCCTGCCGCGCTCGTCGAGCAGCGGGCCCGCGGTCAGCTCGTGCTGCACGGCTAGGTCCGCGAGAAGCGTCCGGGGCCGGCCTGATCGCGGGGTTTGATGATGATCTGGTCGAGGTTCACGTGCGAGGGGCGGGACGCGACGAACCCGATCACCTCGGCCACGTCCGCGGCGACCAGGGGCGTGATGCCCTCGTAGACCTTTTTCGCCCGGTCCTCGTCGCCGTGGAAGCGGACAAGGGAGAACTCGGTCTCCACCGCGCCTGGGGCGATCTCGGTGAGCCGCACCGGCTTGCCGAGCAGTTCGCCGCGCAGCGTCCGGTGCAGCACCGCCTGCGCGTGCTTGGCAGAGGTGTAGCCGGACCCGTTGTCGTAGGCCTCGAACGCGGCGACCGAGGTGATGGTGACGATGAGTCCGTCGCCGGAGGCGATCAGCTTCGGCAGCAGGGCCTTGGTGATCCGCAGGGTGCCGAGGACGTTGGTCTCCCACATCCAGCGCCAGTCGTCCAGGTCCGCCTCGAGGACCGGGGCCAGGCCCTTGGCGCCGCCCGCGTTGTTGACCAGGACGTCGACCCGCGGCAGCACCGCGGCGAAGGCGTCCACCGAGTCCTCGTCGGTGACGTCGAGCTCGAGCGCGGTGCCGCCGATGTCCTCGGCCAGCTTCTCCAGGCGATCGATCCGGCGCGCGCCGACAACCACGTGAAACCCCTGCGCGGCGAGCGTCCGCGCGGTGGCCTCACCGATTCCGGAGCTCGCTCCCGTGACGACGGCGACTTGTGCATCAGGCGAGATGGTCATGGGCTCAGCCTAGGCGCCTGCGGCGCCCGTGCGCGGTTGACGGGTCCCTACACTCGTCAAC
>NZ_JBSGTR010000070.1:0-26282 GCF_053607505.1 Rhodococcus sp. NPDC055112 | reverse complement strand
GGGCGTCGGGTGGACGGTCGGATTCGTTTTCCGCCACGGTGTCTCGCTGCTGCCGCCTGAACCGTCACCGGATTGCAGGGTGTTGACGGATTCGTGTACAGCGCCGCCAATTCTTTGAGAAGGTTCATTGACAATTGGTCCAAGGGCCGACGGTTGGCGCCGTCGTGGTCGCGCGTGACACCTGGAGGAAATGTGACGAATGCTCAACCACCTGACATGAAGTTGCGACGCACGAGCCGAGACATGGCCGTCGTGCCTGCCGCCTTGGCCAAGTGGCTCGCCACCAAGCTCCCCGAGGGCGCGGAGCCCACCGTCACCCTTCATTCCGGGATCGACGCCAACGGGATGTCCTCCGAGACCCTTGTTTTCGACGCGTCGTGGCGGGAGGACGGCGAGCAACGCACCGCCGAGTACGTGGCCCGCGTCGTTCCGTCGGCCGAGGACTTCCCCGTCCTCGAGAACTACGCGTTGCAGCACCAGTTCGACACGATGCGGATCATCGGCGAGCTGAGTGACGTCCCGGTGCCCCGCGTGGGTTTCATGGAGCCGTCGGGCGAGGTACTGGGGATGCCGTTCTTCCTCATGGACCGTCTCACCGGCGTCGTCCCACCCGACGTGATGCCGTACAACTTCGGCGGCAACTGGCTCTTCGAGGCGTCGCCGGCGGACCAGCGGCGTCTGCAGGACTGCACCGTCAAGGCGCTCGCGGGATTGCACGCGATCCCGCGAGCGGACGAGGCCTTTGCCTTCCTCGACCCGAAGCAGGCAGGCGCAACCGCGTTGCAGCGCAACCTCGCCCGCACACGCGCCTGGTACGAGTTCGCGATCCGTGACCTCGAGCGCTCACCGCTGATCGAGCGCGCCCTTGCGTGGCTCGAGTCCAACCTGCCGGCCACCACCGAGTCCGTGCTGATCTGGGGCGACGCCCGGCTCGGTAACGTGATGTACGCCGACTTCGAGCCGGTCGGAGTCCTCGACTGGGAGATGGCGAGCATCGGTCCGCGCGAGCTGGATCTGTCCTGGCTGATCTTCGCCCACCGGGTCTTCGAGTCGATGACGACCACCTTCGGCCTCCCCGGCATGCCGGACTTCATGCGCGAGGAAGAAGTCGTGGCAGAGTACGCCGCGCTGACCGGCGTCGAGATCGGCGACCTGCTCTGGTACCACGTCCACAGCGCGGTCAACTGGGGCATCCTGTTCATGCGTACCGGGGCGCGGTCCATCCACTTCGGGGAGATCGAGCGCCCCGAGGACATCGAGTCACTGATGCATCACCGATCACTGTTCGAGAGCCTCCTCGACGGCCTGGACGAGGTGGCCCCGTGAGCGAGCAACTGAACGAACTCGGCTACTACGCCGTCACCCGGCACCCGGCGGATGCAAGGGTGCTCTTCTCCGAGGCCCGCGCGGCGGAGGAGCTCGGCCTCGGCTCATGCCACGTCGGCGAGCGCTTCACCGTGAAGGACGCCGCGGTCCTGTCCGGCGCGTTGGCGGGCTGCACGACCAGCCTGGGTATCGCCCCGTCGACCAACCATCACACCCGGCACCCGACCGTCACGGCAACCATGGGATCGACGATGCACGCGCTGACCGAGGGGCGCTATTCCATGGCGTTCGGCCGGGGCATGGCCGACTACTGGCGAGCAATCGGCCTTCCCGTCGTGACCGAGGCCCGTCTACGCGATTTCATCGACATCCTGCGTCGCCTGTGGGACGGCGAGATGATCCTCGACCACGACGGGCCGGCGGGGAAGTGGCCGATGCTGCGCCATGCGAACGGACTGGAGGACGCGCCGCCCATCGGCTTCGTGGCGGTCGGCCCCAAGACGATGGAACTCGCGGGTGAGATCGGAGACTTCGTCGTGCTCCACACGTTCTTCTCCGACGAGGCGACCGTGGCGTCCGTCGAAGCCGTGCGTCGCGGCGCCGAGCGAGCGGGCAAGGACCCAGACAGCGTCCGAATCTGGGCCTGTCTGGCGACGATCGGCGACAACCTGCCGGAGGAGGACCGCCTACGCCGCAGGGCAGGGCGGCTCGTGACCTACCTGCAGGCCTACGCGGACGTGCTGATCCGCGCCAATGGTTGGGACCCCGCGGTATGGGAGCGGATGCGCCAGACCGAGCTCTACGCGAACGCTGCCGCAGCGGGCCCCATCGACGCCAGTGCATCGGTCGAGACGCTGGAGCAGCTCGCCGCGATGCTCCCCGACGAATGGCTGGACTCGGCCGCCTCGGGGTCGCCGGAGGACTGTGCGAAGACCATCGCCCGCCAGTACGACCTTGGCGTGCACTCGGTCATCATGCACGGGGCGACTCCGCAGGAACTGGCGCCGGTCGTCGAGGCCTATCGCGCCGATCGACCGACGCTGCGCCGGGCCGTCTCGGCGAATCCAGGACGGTTCGCCTGACAGGCCGCCGATAAACTGTGCGCAAGACCGCGGGCGTCGCCCCGGTCTTGCGCACACCCTTCACGTAGGACGGACCGAGATGTCAACAACGTCGACTCCTGTTGGCGCGGATCGAGTGTCGAGGACGTGCGGGTCGTGACGAGCGAGTCCCCACAAGCCGCCCGGGCCCTGGAACAGTGGCTGGTGGCCGTCCCGAACCCGGTCACGACATCGGCCGCCGGTACGCGCCTGAACAAGCGCGGCCTCGAGACCAGGGCACGGCTGCTCGATGTGGCCATCCGCTGCCTGGCGGAGGGCGGCAGCGAACCGGTCTCGGCGAACCGCGTTGCCAAGGAAGCGGGCGTGACCTGGGGCACGGTGCAGCACCAGTTCGGCGACCTCGACGGCCTGTGGGTCGCGGTGATCACCGAGATCCACTCCCGCAGTTGGGGCGAGATCCCGGGTCCGTGGCCTGCACTGAGCGGTTCGCTGCGCGAGCGGGTCGAGGGCGCCATCGACTCCGTGTGGATCTATCTGGACACACCTGAGGGACGGGCGCTCACCGCGCTACGGACATGGCTGCCGCCGCGACGCTCGGACATCGTCGCCGAGTACCCGAGGACGGCAGCGGCGTTCGCCGCCCGCGAGCACGACTGGATCCAGGGCTTCGACTACCTGATGGACGGCCTCGACCTCGACCCGGTCAAGTTGGACCAGGTGCGGTGCCTGCTACCTGCGGCCGTGCGGGGCCTGAGCAACGAGCGCCAGCTCGGCTTCACCTCAGACCTCGATGTCGCCCGTCAGACGCTTGCCGAGGCCCTCGTCGCCTTCCTGACCTAGCCACGCTCAGGTCAGCATCACCTGAACCGCGTCTCCCGGACGTCAGCGCGCACAACGACTCACATGCTTGCCGGACAGCCCTAGAGAAGGTCCAGTGGCTCCCCGAACCGGTCGTGATAGACCTCGTACGCGAGCCCGCCGAGATTGGTTGGATCACCGCCGTCGATGTGTGATGGCATCCGGCTCGGCTCGGCGAGAATCGCCTCGTATCTCACGCGCCCCTGGCTGACGACCCACTGCGCCGCATCTTCGAGTCCGTCCTCGGACTCGTCGGGCCCGAGATGGGACCGGTATGGCTCGTCCTGTAGCTCGGCGGCGAAGTCCAAGAACAGATCTTGGAACCTGTAGATGGCGTCCTTCGGCAGTCGTCCGAGAATTTCGCGAAGGCGATCACGGCTCCGCGAGGAATCCTCCACAACGTCCCAGAACCAGTCGACGTCCGAACTCTCGTCGTGACGAGCATCGTCAGCCAAGGCCTAGCCGCCGTACCCGTTCCTCGGTGCGGCCATCGCCTTCGTCAGCCGACCGATCGACGCCCCGATCGCCAGTTCGTCCGCGAGCGCCGCGAGCCGCTCCTGGTCCACCGGCGCGACGGGCAACGGGTCCGGACGCGACATCTCGACCGCCGCGTCGGTGGCCACCTGGACCACCGGCAGCGCGGCATCGAGATAGTCGGAGGCGGTGGTGAGCTTGGCCCGGATCCCCTTGGCCAGGCCGGACTTCGGATCGTCGACGGCCGCGCGGAGCGCCTCGACCGACCCGTACTCGAGCAGGAGCGACGACGCGGTCTTCTCGCCGACTCCCTTGACACCGGGCAACCCGTCGGAGGGGTCGCCGCGCAGCAGAGCCAGCTCCGCGTACCCGGGGCCCGGTCGATCCGCGGGCACCCCGTACTTCTCGGCCACCTCGAGCGGACCGAACAGTTCGGCCTTCGACAGTCCGCGCCCGACGTACAGCACCCGGACCGGCACCGGCTCGTCGGCGACGACCTGCAGCAGATCCCGATCGCCGCTCACCACGACGACCGCGTCGGCGCGTTCGCGGGCGGCGAGGGTGCCCAGCACGTCGTCCGCCTCGAAGCCCGCGGCACCTGCGGTCGCGATACCGGCCGCGGCCAACACGTCGAGGATCATGTCGACCTGCGGCGTCAGCGTGTCCGGCACCTCCTCGACGTCGGGACCCACCTCGGTCTCGACCGCGACGCGATGGGTCTTGTACGAGGGCACGGCGTCGACTCGGAACTGCGGCCGCCAGTCCAGATCCAGGCACACCGCCAGCCGCTCGGGCTGATGCCTGGTGATCAGCGAGGCGACCATGTCGGTGAACCCGCGGACCGCATTGACCGGTCGCCCGTCGCGGGAGGTGAACGATTCGGGCAGCGCGTAGTACGCGCGGAACCACAGGCTCGCGCCATCGAGGAGGAGCAGGGGGCCAGTCATGGCCCTCATCCTGCCAAACCGAACTAACCTGAGTGGCATGAGTTCCCACGGCGGTTCCGCGAGCACCCCATCCGGCAATCCAGAAACGCAGGCGCCCGCGCGCTTCCCGACCGCGATCTACGCGGAACGCCTGCGCCGGGCCGCCGAACTCACCGCGGCTGCAGGGCTGAACGCCCTGCTCATCACTCCTGGCCCGGACCTTCGGTACCTGCTCGGTTCGCGGGCGGATTCCTTCGAGCGGCTCACCTGCCTCGTCATTCCCGCCGATGGATCCACTGCCTCCGTGGTGGTTCCGCGGCTGGAGTTGGCGGCGCTCGGCGATTCCGCGACCGCGGAACTGGGCCTGACGGTGCGGGACTGGGTGGACGGTGTCGACCCGTACGCCCTGGTGGCGTCGGGGTTGCCCTCGCCCGCACGGACCGCGGTCGCCGACGCGATGCCCGCGCTGCACGTCATCCCGCTGACCGCGGCCTTCGGTGCACCGCCTGTCCTGGCCACGGACGTGCTCCGCGAACTCCGGATGATCAAGGACCCGGCCGAGATCGACGCGCTGCGGCGCGCGGGTGCGGCCATCGACCGGGTGCATGCCCGGATGGCGGAGTGGCTGCGGCCCGGTCGCACCGAGGCGGAGGTGGCCGCGGACATCGATGCCGCGATCATCGAAGAGGGCCACACCGCGGCGGAGTTCATCATCGTCGGGTCCGGTCCGCACGGGGCCGACCCGCACCACGAGGTCTCGGATCGGACGATCCGAGCGGGGGACGTCGTCGTCGTCGACATCGGCGGTCCGGTCGAGCCCGGCTACAACTCCGATTCGACCCGCACCTACAGCCTCGGTGAGCCCACTGCCGAGGTTGCCGCCCAGTTCGCGGTGCTGGAGCGGGCGCAGCGGGCGGCCGTGGACGCGGTTCGCCCCGGCGTCACGGCCGAGTCCGTGGACGCCGCCGCCCGCGACGTGCTGGCCGCGGAGGGTCTCGCGGACGTGTTCGTGCACCGCACCGGCCACGGCATCGGCCTGTCCGTCCACGAGGAGCCGTACATCGTGGCAGGCAACCGCATCGAGCTCGCCGAGGGCATGGCCTTCAGCATCGAACCGGGCATCTACTTCCGCGGTGCCTGGGGCGCCCGGATCGAGGACATCGTGGTCGTCACGGCCGACGGCTGCGAGCCGATGAACTCCCGCCCGCACGGACTGACGGTGCTCGGGGACTGACCCGGCGGTTGTGCCCGTGCCGCGCGTGCGGCGCGGGCGGACAGTTGCGCGAACGCGTGGACGAGTTCTGGTGGTCCGAGGACGTCGATCTCGGCGTCGAATTGTGCGAACAACGCGGCCAGGGCGGGCCAGGACCAGGAGCCCAGTCGCAGGCGAGTTCGTTGCGAATCCAGGGGATCCGCGACACCGTCGCGGGCGAAGGGTGCCACGGCCGCGACTGGTGCGTGCAGGACGACTTCACCTGTGCACGGCCACCCTGAGGAAGTGTCGTCGGCGCCTTTGAACCGGGCCGAGAGGAACGCACCCACATCTGCACCCGGCACGGTGCGCGGGGTGAATCGAGGTCCGGTCGGGATTCTCGGGGTGATGCGATCGGCGCGGTAGGTGCGCCACTGGCCTGGCCCTGGCTCCCAGGCGATCAGGTACCAGCGGCCTGACCAGGGCACCAAGTGGTGTGGCTGGACCTGTCGTGGTGGTCGATCGTGGAGGCCGGGCCGGCCGTCGGTGTCGTAGTCGAAGCGGAGTTCCTCGTGGGCGCGGATCGCCGCACCGAGCGCGAGCAGGACATCTGGGCTCGCTTGCACCGCAACCGCGGCGCCGCCGGTGCGGTCGATCGCGGTGAGTTCGACGGCATCGACTCGGGCGCGTAGCCGGCCGGGAAGCACCTGACGCACGGTGGCCAATGCGCGGGCCGCCGAGTCGGTGATGCCTGCGCCGGTGCCGGACGCCGATCCGAGCGCGATCGCGATGGCCACGACCTGATCGTCATCGAAATATATCGGCGGGGTGGAGGATCCCGCCTGGAGTCGATACCCCCCGTCGGGGCCTTTGGTGGCTCGAATCTCGTAGCCGAGCTCTCGTAACCGGTCCACGTCGCGGCGCACGGTGCGTTCACTGACGCCGAGCCGTTCGGCCAGCGCCCCACCCGACCATTCCCGGGTGGCTTGCAGCAATGACAACAAGGTCAGCAAACGTTGCGAGGTCACCGTCGAAGAGTTGCTCGGCATGTTCTCGATCATGCACCCAGTAGCGGACACAAACTGTCCTGTACTGCTGCCACGATGGCCACAACCCAAAGCATTGGGGGAAACCGAGTAGGGAGAGACCATGACCGTCGCCGCTGCCACCCACCTCAACTTCGCCGGCCAGGCTCGCGCCGCATTGAGCTTCTATCAGCAGGTCTTCGGCGGTCAGCTGTCCTTGGCCAGCTATGCGGACTTCGGTATGCCCAAGGAACTGCCTGGTGCGGACAACGTGGTTTTCGGCCAGGTCGTCGCCGAGAACGGATTCACCATCATGGGCTACGACGTACCCGCCCACGCCGAGGCAGATGCGCTGGGATCGGCGCCGGTGTGGACCCGCCGGGAGAACGGGACCACCGTGACCAATTCCCCGTTTTTCGTCTCGTTGCGCGGCGACAACGTGGAGGAAGTCGCAGCCCTGTGGGCCAAGCTGTCCGATGGCGCACAGATCATCGAAGAACTCGGACCGGCCCAGTGGGCACCGGCCTTCGGGATGCTGACCGATCGCTACGCCGTCACCTGGATCCTGGATGTGGCCGCCAGCTACTGATCAGCACTACCCCTCCCACAGGCGCGGTTCAGGATCAACCGTGCGGGCCCGGTCGCCCGGGCCCGCACGGGGCACTCAGTGCTGGGTCAGGCCGTTCGGCCGAACACGACGAACGGCTCATCTGATGATCATTCGAACGATCTCGAGGAGGCCGTCCATCTCTTCCTCGGAGGGCGCGAGGTCGTTGCCCGAGACGGCAGCCCGGTAGTAGAGGCCGTCCCCGAGCAGCACGATCGCCCGTGCAGCCGAGGGATCGCCGACCTCATCGATGAGCGCCTCCAGCCAATCCTGCTGAATGCGCACCAGCGCCTGCCTTGCGCTGACGTTCTCGCCCTGGCTCAGTCGGGCGGTCGCGACGAGGGCGAGGCTGAGGGCTGAGTTCTCAAAGGCCGAGGTGCGCACGTAGTACGCGGCGGCACCTTCAGCCGCAGTGCGCATCGCTTTCACGTCCGCGGTCGCGAGCTCGGCGAGGCGCGCGATCAGGCCCTCGACCAGTGCGTCCTTCGAGCCGAAGTGGTAGAGAAGCCCGCCCTTGGAGACGCCGGCCGTCGTCGCGACGGCTTCGATGGTCGCGGATCTTTCACCCTGGTTGATCAGGATCTCGATGAACGCGTCGAGCAGCTTCGACTTGGTGGCGGGCACGGGTTGGACGTTAGCACTGTACCGTCTGGACGGTATAGTTGCCGGTACCGATCACTCCGAGACGGAAAGCCCTGATATCTATGTCGACCAGCGTCCTCACACAAGGACAAACACCGACCACCCCGAGGGTGGGACCTCGCGGATGGATCGCACTGGCCGTGCTGATGCTGCCCGTGCTGCTCGTCTCCGTGGACAACACGGTGCTCGCGTTCGCACTGCCGTCGATCTCCTCGTCGCTTGGACCGACGGGGGCCGAGCAGCTGTGGATCATCGACGTCTATCCACTGGTGCTGGCCGGGTTGCTCGTCTCGATGGGCAGCATGGGCGACCGCCTCGGCCGGCGCAGGCTGCTGCTCGTCGGAGCCACCGGATTCGCGGCGGTATCCGCACTGGCCGCCTACGCGCCCACGCCCGAGGCGCTGATCGCGGCGCGGGCGCTTCTCGGCTTCTTCGGCGCGATGCTCATGCCGTCGACACTCTCGCTGATCCGCAACATCTTCATCGACCCGACACAGCGGCGACTTGCCATCGCCGTGTGGGCATCCTGCTTCGCCGCAGGTGCCGCGCTCGGCCCGATCGTCGGAGGATTCCTGCTCGAGAACTTCTGGTGGGGCTCGGTGTTCCTGCTCGCCGTGCCGGTGTTGATTCCCCTGCTGATTCTCGCCCCGATCTTTGTGCCCGAGTCCAGGGATCCGAAGCCGGGCCCGGTCGACCCCGTGAGCATCCTGCTCTCACTGCTCGGCCTCGCGCCCATCGTGTACGCGATCAAGAACATCGCCCACGGCGGACCCGCCGCGCAGACCGTGGTGCCCGCAGTCGTCGGTGTCATCGCCATCGCGTTGTTCGTTCGGCGCCAGCTGCGCAGGGACGAGCCGATGCTCGATATGCGACTGTTCACCGTTCCCACCTTCTCTGGGGCGGTGGCGGTGAACCTGATCAGTATCTTCTCGCTCGTCGGGTTCCTGTTCTTCGTCTCTCAGCACCTCCAGCTCGTGGTCGGACAGAGCCCGATGCAAGCCGGAATCGGACTCCTGCCAGGCCTCGGGGTCATGGTCGTCGCGGGGCTGGGAGTCGTTCCGCTCGTGCGCCGCTTCCAACCCCGGGCGATTGTCGTCATTGCCTTGCTTCTGTCCGCGCTCGGGTACCTGACCGTGCTCGTGTTCGCATCGCCGACAGCGGTCGGGCCGATTCTGATCGCCTTCGCGATCCTCGGCGCGGGAATCGGTGCGGCCGAGTCGATTTCCAACGACCTGATCGTGTCGGGGGTACCTCCCGAGAAGGCCGGTGCAGCCTCGGCTGTGTCGGAGACGGCCTACGAACTGGGTGCCGTCATGGGTACGGCGGTCCTCGGCTCGATACTGATGGCGGTATATCGGATGAACCTCGTTGTGCCCGAGGGCGTTGGCACGGACGCGACCAAGGAAGCCGGTGAGACGCTCGGCGCTGCCCATCACGTCGCGGCGGACCTACAGGGCGAGCAAGGTGCCACGCTGCTCGACTCCGCGAACGCGGCGTTCGGTACTGGAGTCGTATACACCTCGGGCATCGCCGTGGTGCTCATGGTTGTGGCAGCCGGTCTCGCATTCGCGACGTTGCGACCGCGCGCCTGATTCCGGCTCACGGTAGGGGTGGCCCGTGCCCGCCCCTACCGCGAGGGCAGAGCTGGCTGTGATGCTCAGGCGCGCGTTGGTCAGCCGGCTGAACGGTCGTCGGCCGTCGACGGCGCTCGTCAGAGGCCGAGCGCGGTGACGGCGTTGCCGTGCAGGCCCGCGTGTTGGCGGGAGTAGATCGCGATCATCCGCTGGTCGGTGTGTCCGCTCTGGGTCATGATCTGTTCTGCGCTCGCGTCGTTGCGGACCGCCTGCGTCACGAATCCGGCCCGGAGACTGTGCCCGCCGAGCAGGGCCACGAACTCCTCGGCGTACCCGGCCCCGACGGCGCGGCGCTTGATCATCGACGCGATCGCCTGTCCGGACATGGCATTGGCACCGACGCCACCGGTACGGTGCACGGGCCGGAACAACGGCCGGACCTCGGACTCACGGCGCCCGAGTGCGCCACGGCAACGATGCGTGATGGGTTCGGTGTCCGGCTCCGCGAGCAAAGCGCTGACCGCGGGTTTGCCGTCCCGGTCCCACGCGTCCAGCACCTCTCGCCACCGCCAGTATGCGCACACCGGGCAGGTGATCTCGGCGGAGCCGTATGGCAGTGTGACCGTACGTCCCGCCGCGGCCTGGTCGGTCTTCGACCGGCGGATCGTCACGTACAGTCCGTCCGCCCGGTGCGGGACGACGTCGCCGACCGCGAGCCCCGACAGTTCCGATCGCCGCATCGCGCCGGTCAGTCCGAGCAGCAGCAGGGCAGTGTCCCGCCGCTCGGCCGCCCGGTCGGCCCACGAGCCGCGTGCCGACCGCGCGCGCATGGACTCGACGATGCTGCGGATGTCGGCGGTGAGCAGCGGCTCGCGGCGAATCGGCGGCGTGGCCCTGGTACGGGCGATACCACGCAGGATCTCGCGCACGGCGGAGGACTGCCCCGGCTTGGGATGGCCGGCGAGCGAATGGATCTTGTTGATCGAGGCGACCCAGCGCGTCATCGTCGACGACGCGTAGGCGGGTCGGCCGTCCGGCCGCACCTCCGAGGACTTCTCGGCCAGGAACCAGCCGACGAGGTCGGGAGAGGCGGGCAACGGTTCCCGGCCGACGCGCTTGCACCAGCGAGTGAAGTTGCTCCAGTCGCTCAGTTGCGCGGCGCGGGTGTTGGGGGAGACGGACTCGACGCGCAGGCGCTGCATGACCGCGGCCGCGTCGACCGGGACCGCGAGTGCTCCGGCCGATGCGTCGCCTGCGGTGAGGTATTCGAGTTCGGCCGCCACGACACAGGACGATACGTGGCCGATCCGACAGTTCGCGGCCGCCAGGACCGGTCACGGCGGCGACATCTCGGCCAGCCCGTCACGTGACGTAACGGCATCCACGTCACCCACCGCGGCGGCGCGGCACAGCGCCCGTCAGTCCTCGCTCGTCCCGTCGCCTTGTCGGCAACCCACTTTTCTGAATCCGTCTCATCGACGGTTCGGCGCACGATTCCGAGCCGAGAACCCCTCGGTCAGTAACTCACGATAAGTGGGGATTATGACGATCAAGAATCATCGTTTCATTACGGAACTCGTAACGTAACCTGCAATGTAACGTAACTATAAGGACGAATCCGCAACGAGCAGGGGATTGCACGTGAACACCGAGGACGTGAACGGCGCGGACGCTGCCGAGGAACCGAAGCCGCGACCAGGACGGCCCCGCCAATACGCCAGCGACGCAGACCGTGTCCGGGCCTTCCGCTCACGCAGGAAGGCCCGCGAGCAGCAGGGCGAACTCGACGCGCTCGCAACCGCGACGCCGAGCGAGGTGGTCGGGGTCCTCGAACGGACACTCGAGGACCTCCGAACCGTCACCGCCGCCTCGATCGAGCAGTTCAACGTGTTCGCCCGGCAGATCACCGCCGCCGTGGACAAGCTCAGCGACCCGGACGCGCTCGACGCCGCACTGCACCGCGCCACCGTCGAACTCGCGCAGACGAAGGCGAAGTACGAGACGGACCTGGCCGAGCTCAGGACACGCCACGAGGCCGCGGTGGAGGATCGGGCGAACGCGGAGGCCGCCGTCGACGCGGTCGACGCCGAGCTCTCCGCCGCCGTCGCGGATCACCGGCTCGAACTCGAACGACTGTCCGCGGACCACCAGGCCGAGCTCCGGAGCCAGGAACAGGCACACGCGGGGGCGCTGCGCGCCGCGACCGAGCGGGTGGCGGCCGTTGAGTCTGATCGCGACACCCGCCTGTCTGCCGCAGAATCCGACCTCGACGACCTGCGCAGTAGGTTCCGCGAGGCGCAGTCCCTTGCGGAGGCGGCCGAACGAAGGGCCGCGGCCGCCGAACAGTCCGCGGCCGCCTCCGAGCAGCGTGCCGAGCAGGCAGGCGTCGCGGCCGAACAGCGCCTCGCACAGGTAGTCGCCTCGGCCGAGCAACGCATCGCCGACATGCGCGCCGCGGCCGAACTCGCTGCGACCACTGCGGCGGCAACCGCCGCGCGGCTCGAGAAGTCCGTCGACCACGAGCGGGCGGCGGCCAACGCCGCCCGCGAACGCGCCGACACCCTCAGGGACGACCTCGAGCGGGCCCGCCTCGACACCGGCGAGGCGCGCACCGCCGAGGCCGCGCTGCGCGAGAAGTTGGACGAGCTACGCCCCCGCGCTCGCCAAGGTGGGGAGGCGGAGACCGCGACACCGTGACGCGAACCCGCCGACGCCGATACGTGGCGTTGATCGAGGAGCGGCCCGAACCTGCGATTCCTTGACAGGTCCTGACCGCGTGGAACCATGGTGAATGGGTATTCGCGAATCACACCGCGACCACAGGAGCGCCGACATGACTGTTTCCTCACCGACCAGGCAGGGATTCGGATCGATCCGCGCGGGCGGACTGAACTGGGATTCCTTCCCGCTGCGGCTCTTCGCCAAGGGGAACTCCCTGTTCTGGGACCCGGCGATCATCGACTTCCGCCGGGACGCCCAGGACTGGCGCGAGCTCAACAGCGAACAGCAGCGCAGCGCGACCTACCTGTGCACCCAGTTCATCGCGGGCGAAGAGGCCGTCACCGAGGACATCCAGCCGTTCATGAAGGCGATGTCCGCGGAGGGGCGGCTCGGCGACGAGATGTACCTGACGCAGTTCTGCTTCGAGGAGGCCAAGCACACGCAGGTGTTCCGGCTGTGGATGGACGCGGTCGGTCTCACCGGCGATCTGCATCCGTTCGTTGCGGAGAACCCCTACTACCGCACCCTGTTCTATGAGGAGCTCCCCGGCGCGCTCGGCGTGCTCGAGACCGACCCGAGTCCGGCGAACCAGGTGCGGGCCAGCGTCACCTACAACCACGTGATCGAGGGCAGCCTCGCCCTGACGGGCTATTTCGCGTGGCAGAAGGTGTGCACGAAGGAGGGGATCCTGCCCGGGATGCAGGAACTGATCCGCCGGATCGGCGTCGACGAGCGCAGGCACATGGCGTGGGGCACCTTCACCTGCAGGCGTCACGTCGCCGCCGACGACTCGAACTGGGGTGTGGTCCAGCAGCGGATGGGCGAGCTGATGCCGCTCGCACTCGGCATGATCGACTGGGTCAACAAGCAGTTCGAAGTCCAGCCGTTCGGGCTGGACGAACAGGAATTCGTCGACTATGCGGCAGACAGGGCGCAGCGCAGGCTCGTCGCCATCGAATCGGCCCGCGGCCGCCCGCTCGAGGAGATCGACATCGACTACTCGCCGGAGACGCTCGAGGACCAGTTCGGCAGGGAGGACGCCGCGGTGTTCGTCGAGGCCGCCGAGTGACCCCGTGGATCCGGTGCGCTACACGATGAACGTCCCGACCGTCGGACTGTTCTGACAGATCACCGCCGGGCCCAGGGTGATCGAGGTGAACGCGGCGGCGGTCACCTCGCCGTGCCCGGTGTACACGGTCTTGGACTGGTACGGGTACGCCCCCTCGAGATTCACCACGCCGGACTGACCGGTGGTGGAGTTCAACCACGCCACCGTGACCTGTCCGGCCGCTGGGATCGGCGGCGCCGCGGGGAAGGACTGGAACCTGATCTCCCCGGGCCCGATCCCCGGTTCTGGCCCCGTCTGGCCGGTCGCGGCCGTCATCGACATCGGGCTGGCCTGGTTGGGGCACCCGATGGTCAGCGCGGGCAGCCCGAACGGGTGCGGCGGCAGCGCGACGGCCGGCCCCGCGATCAGGACCGCGGCGGCCGCGGGGGCGGCGAGCGTGAGGATCATCTGGGTGGTGTGTAGAGCGCGCATCGCTGCTCCCTTGGTCCGAATGTCATTGCCGGACCGGTCGCGGTGGGACACGGCCGAGTCCCCCGACGAGCAATGTATGACCTAGATCACATTAGTCGACCGCGGCGGGATGCGTCGAGCGTCAGACCTCAGCGGCCCAGCAGGGTGCCGAGGCCCATGACCCGCCGCACCTCGATCTCGACGACCACCCGCGTCGGGTTCTCCCGCGGCTGGCGGTACCGGGCGGCGTAACGGGCGACGGCGTCCGCCACCGCATCGGGGTCGGAGCGCACCGTCGCGGGCCCCTCGAGGGTCAGCCACCGGGGGCCCTCGATCTGGGTGACGGCGGCGTACCCGCGACGCTCGGCGTTGATCGCCTTCTGCGATCCACCGTTCGTGATCACCCGGGCGAGCCGGCTCTCCGGATCCCAGGTGAACCCGACCGCCACCACGTGCGGGGTACCGTCCCGGCGCAGCGTCGAGAGGGTGGCCAGGTGACGATCGGCGAGGAAGGCGTGCGCCTCGGCCGGAAGATCTGCTGGGTTGAAGGGGGTGCGGGCCATGCGCCGACCGTAGTCCAGCACACTTGACGGCATGAGTGTCGGATCAATCGTCATCCTCGGAGGCCGCAGCGAGATCGGTCTCGAAGTGGCCACCCGACTCGCCCCCGGCCGGACCGTGGTCCTGGCAGCGCGGCGCAGCGGCGAGCTCGAAGACGAGCGCCGGGCGGTGCTCGCCGCGGGCGCCACCTCGGTCGAGACCGTCGAGTTCGACGCCGACCGCCTCGCCGACCACGGGCGGGTGCTGTCGGAGATCGTCGAGCTGGGCCCGATCGACGTCGTGGTGCTCGCCTTCGGCATCCTCGGCGACCAGGCCCGCGCCGAAACGGACGCCCAGCACGCGGTCAACGTCATCCACACCGACTTCGTCGCGCAGGTCGCCGTACTCACGCACCTCGCCCAGCTGCTGCGTGCGCAGGGATCTGGGCGGATCGTGGTGTTCTCCTCGATCGCGGGCGCCAGGGTGCGGCGCGCGAACTACGTGTACGGCTCGGCCAAGGCCGGGCTCGACGGCTTCGCCAGCGGCCTCGGCGACGCCCTCGCGGGCAGCGGCGTGAGCCTGCTGCTGGTCCGGCCCGGCTTCGTCATCGGCCAGATGACCGAGGGGATGACCCCGGCGCCGATGTCGAGCACCCCCGGTCAGGTCGCGGACGCGGTGGTCAAGGCGCTGCGCCGGGGCCGCGAGCGCGTGTGGGTCCCCGGCATGCTGCGGCTGGCCATCGTCGTGATGCGGATGCTGCCACAACGCATCTGGCGACGGATGCCGCGATGACCGAATCGCTGACGGTCGTCGGCATCGGCGCGGACGGGTGGCCCGGGCTGTCGCCGAACGCGCAACGTGCGATCACCGGCGCCGAGGTGCTGATGGGCTCGCCGCGTCAGTTGGACCTGGTCCCGGCCGACTCGGATGCTCTCCGGGTGCCATGGCCGTCGCCCCTCGTGCCCGCGCTGCCCGGCCTGCTCGCCGAGCACGACGGCAGCCGGGTGTGCGTGCTCGCCAGCGGCGACCCGATGTTCCATGGCATCGGGGTGACCCTGGTGAACCTCGTCGGACCCGAGCGGGTGCGGGTGATCGCGCACCCCTCCTCGGCCTCGCTGGCGTGCGCCCGGCTCGGCTGGGCGCTGCACGAGACCCCCGTCGTGAGCGTGGTGAGCAGGCCTGTCGAGGTGATCGCCCCGGAGTTGGCGGACCATCGGCGGCTGCTGGTGCTCAGTCGCGACGCCGGCACCCCGGCGGCGCTGGCCGCGCTGCTCCGCGAGAACGGCTACGGCGGTAGTGAACTCGCCGTGCTCGAGCAACTCGGCGGCGATCGAGAGCGGATCGTGCGGGGTCGGGCGGACAGTTGGGATCACCCGACGGGCGACCCGCTCAACATCGTCGCGGTCCGCTGTGTGCGTGACGCCGCCGGGCCCCGGCTCACCCGGCTTCCCGGCCTTCCCGACGAGGCGTACGAGTCCGACGGCCAGCTCACCAAGCAGGAGATCCGGGCACTGACCCTGTCCGCCCTCGCCCCCGCTCCGGGCGAGCTGCTGTGGGATGTCGGCGGGGGAGCGGGAAGCATCGGAATCGAGTGGATGCGTGCCGACGCCAGCTGCCGTGCAATCGGCTTCGAGCAAGATCCCGATCGGGCGGCCCGGATCGCGACGAACGCCCGTCGCCTCGGCGTGCCCGGGCTCGAGATCCGCGGCGCCGCACCGGACGCGCTCGCGGACGCGCCGATCCCGGACGCGATCTTCCTCGGCGGCGGCGTGACCGCGGACGGTGTGTTCGAGACATGTTGGGACCGACTGCCGCCCGGCGGCCGGATGGTGGTGAACGCGGTGACCGCGGAATCCGAGACCCTGGTGCTGCGGTGGCACGGACTGCACGGCGGGACGCTGCGCAAGTTCCAGGTCTATCGAGGCGGGCCGCTCGGCGGGTTCACCGCCTGGCGGCCACAACTGCCCGTCGCCCAGTGGATCGCAACAAAGAAGGAACAAGCCAAGTGACCGTCCATTTCATCGGAGCGGGCCCCGGCGCCGCAGACCTCATCACGGTGCGCGGCCAGCGGATCATCGGCCGGAGCCCCGTGTGCCTGTACGCGGGCAGCCTGGTCCCCGCCGAGCTCCTCGCGATGTGCCCCGAGGGCGCAGAGATCGTCGACACGGCGCGGCTGAGCCTCGACGAGATCACCGACCGCCTCATCGCCGCCGACCGGGCCGGGCTGGACGTGGCGCGGCTGCACTCGGGCGACCCGTCCATCTACAGCGCGGTCGCCGAGCAGGCGCGCCGCCTCGACGCGGCGGGTGTCGGCTACGAGATCGTGCCCGGGGTGCCTGCGTTCACCGCGGCCGCGGCGGCGCTGGGGCGCGAGCTGACCGTCCCAGGGGTGTCCCAGTCGATCGTCCTCACCCGGGTCTCCACGCTGTCGACCGCCATGCCACCGGGCGAGGACCTGACGACCCTCGGGGCGAGTGGGGCCACGCTGGTCATCCATCTGGCCGCGCACCGCATCGATCAGGTCGCCGAGGAGTTGCGCGCGCCCTACGGCGGCGACTGCCCGGTCGCCGTGGTCGCGTTCGCCAGCCGGCCGGACGAGATCATCCTGCGGGGGACCGTGGACTCGATCGCCGCCCAGGTACACGCGGCCGGGGTGACCAAGACCGCCGTGATCATCGTCGGCCGGGTACTGAGTGCCGAGGGATTCCCGGACAGCTACCTGTACTCGGCCTCGCGGCGTCGAACCGACCACTGATGGCGCCGACGGTGCGCGTGCTGATCCTCGGCGGGACCTCCGAGGCCCGATCCCTTGCGGCCCGGCTGTCGGAGTCACCTGATGTCGAGGTCGTCTCGTCGCTCGCAGGCCGGGTCCGCGACCCGCGGCTGCCCGAGGGCGAGGTGCGGATCGGCGGTTTCGGGGGAGTGAAGGGCCTGCGGAACTGGCTTCGCGACAACGCCATCCGTGCCGTGCTCGACGCCACCCACCCGTTCGCCGCCCGCATCTCGAGCAACGCCGCAGCGGCCACGACCGAGGCGGGAATCCCGTTCGCCATGGTGCATCGGCCACCGTGGTCGCCCCACCAGGGTGACAACTGGCTGGAGGTGGACTCACTGGAGGCTGCCGCGGCCGCGCTGCCGGAGCTGGGCCGGAGGGTCTTCCTCACCATCGGCAGGCAGGGCGTGGACCGATTCGCCGCGGTGGACGCCGACTTCCTGGTCCGAGCGATCGATCCGCCGCAGGGCCCGACACCGGCCCGGATGACGCTCCTGCTCGACCGCGGCCCCTTCGACATCGGCCGTGAGTCTGCGTTGATGCGGGAGCACCGCATCGACGTGCTGGTCTCCAAGAACAGCGGGGGCGACCTGACGGTCTCGAAGCTCACGGCGGCGCGTGAGCTCGGCATCCCCGTCCTTATGGTCCGGCGGCCGCCGAATCCGCTCGGCGTCACGGTGTTCGACGGGGTCGACGAGGCGGAGCGCTGGCTACTCGCCGTCGCCTGCTGACTCGTCATCGGCGGGCACCTCGACCGCCTTGGCTGCCACCGCCTGCGCCAACGCGTCCAGATGCCGTTTCGTCACCTCGGTGTCGCGATCGACCAGCCACCGCAGCACCAAGCCGTCCAGGGCGGCGAGTCCGAATCGAGCGATCGCGGAAACCGGCTCGGTCCACGAGGTTCCGGTTCCGCGCGAACATTCCTCAAGGAAGGCCGCGACCTCTGCGGTCATGTGCTCCCGCTGGGCAATGGCGATTGCACCCGCGCGAGGGAAACCGGCATCGCGGTGGCGGAGCGACTGGGTCATGATCTCGTAGGTCAGCAGCCGCCGCTCCGGGTTGGCCTCGATCACCGGCCAGCCCCACTCGAGCCCCGTTCGGATCAGCCTGTACAGGCCCTGCCTGCCACGCAACTCCGACCAATCGATGAGGGTGTCGAACGTGATGCGGGCGGAGCCACTGAGCTCGAGGACGAGCTGCTCGGCCATCGCGACCACGAGCTCTTCCTTGTTCTCGAAGCAATACTGGACCATGCCGATCGATACGCCCGTATGCGCGGCGACCGCCCTGATGGTGACGGCGTCCATCCCGCCACGTTTGGCCAGTTCCAGCGCGCTCATCACCAAGGTGGCGCGCCGCTCATCCCCGGTGAGCCTACTTCCCATTCCGTGATCCTAGCCGGGTCACTCGAATACTGTTGGACGTACGTCCAATAGTCCTCGCGTGTCACCCATTTGTGCGGAATCCCAACCGCGTCAAACGGGTTCAGCGCAGGAACTTCAGGCGGGATAGCGGCGAGGCGTGAACACCAGGGCGCCCTCGGCGCCGTCGACCACGGTGGTCAACGAGGAGCCGATGATCAGCAGGCAGCGCATGTCGATCTCGGCGGGGTCGAGCTCACCGAGGGTGACGATCCGCACGCTCTCCTGCGGACCCGCGACGTCACGGCCGATGATGACCGGGGTCGCGGGATCGCGATGCTCGAGCAGCAGGTCCCGCATCGCGCCGACCTGCCACGTGCGCGAGCGTGACGCCGGGTTGTAGACGGCGATCGCCATGTCCGCCGCGGCCACCGCGGAGATCCGCTTGGCGACGATGTCCCACGGCTTGAGTCGATCGGAGAGCGAGATCACCGCGTAGTCGTGGCCGAGCGGGGCGCCTGCCCGGCTCGCGACGGCGTTGGCCGCGGTCATGCCGGGCAACACCCGGACCGGGACGCCGGACCACTGGTCGTCGGCGGCCATCTCGATCACCGCGGCCGCCATCGCGAACACGCCGGGGTCGCCGGACGACACCACGACCACCCGCGCGCCACGCTTGGCCATGTCCAATGCCATGGCCGCACGCTCGGATTCGACCTTGTTGTCGCTCGCGTGCCGGTTCTGGCCGTCGATCACGGGCACCCGGTTGACGTAGGTGGTGTACCCGACGATGTCGGTCGCGCGAGCCAGTTCCGCGCGCACCTCGGGGGTGGTCCACGCGTCGTCGCCGGGCCCGAGCCCGACCACGGTGACGTATCCCGTCGCCTGCCCCGTCGACGCTGCCCGCTCCGCCGCGGCACCGTTGTTCGACGGACTCGGCACCAGCGCGATCGAGAAGTACGGCACCTGCGACTCGTCCACGTCGGCGGCCGCGATCACCCGCTGCTTGGGCGTGCTGGCCCGCTCGACGTAGCTCGCCTCGGCGAGCCGGCCGGAATCGGTGAGCGCCTGCCGCACGGCGGGAAAGGTGCGGCCGAGCTTGAGGATCGCGGCCGAATCCGTCTCGCGCAACCGCCTGGTCAGTTCCTCGACGGGAAGCGTTCCCGGCAGCACGGTGAGGATCTCGTCGCGCTCGACGAGGGGAGTGCCGAGCGCCGCCGAGGCCGCGCTGATGGAGGTGACGCCCGGGATCACCTCCGCCTCGAACCGGTCCTGCAGCCGCTTGTGCATGTGCATGTAGGAGCTGTAGAAGAGCGGATCGCCCGCCGCCAGCAGCGCCACCGTGCGGCCAGCCTCGAGGTGCTCGGCCAGTCGCTGCGCAGCGGCGGTGTAGAACTCGTCGATCGCGCCCTGATAGCCACCAGGGTGATCCACCGTCTCGGTGGTCACCGGATACACCAGGTGTTCCTCGATCTGGCCCTCTCGCATGTAGGGCTGCGCGACGGCACGCGAGATGCTGCGGCCGTGCCTGGCGCTGTGGAACGCGATGACGTCGGCCTCGGCGATGATCCGGGCCGCCTTCACCGTGACCAGCTCCGGGTCGCCAGGGCCGAGCCCGATGCCCCAGAGCTTGCCGGGGGTGACGTGATCCACCATCACTCCACCTCGCTGGCGATGGCGTTGAGCGCGGCCGCGGTGATCGCGCTGCCGCCGCGGCGGCCGCGGACGACCAGGTACTCGGAGCCGCCGCGGGCGATCAGCTCGTCCTTGGACTCGGCGGCGCCGATGAACCCCACCGGTCCACCCACGATCGCGGCCGGGCGCGGGGCGCCCTGATCGATCATGTCGAGCAGGTGGAACAGCGCGGTCGGCGCGTTGCCGATCGCGACAACCGCGCCGTCCAGCTTGTCGCCCCACAGCTCGAGCGCTGCGGCGGATCGGGTGTTGCCCAGCTGCTCGGCGATCACGGGGACACGGGGATCGGCCAGGGCGCACAGCACCTCGTTGTTCGCGGGCAGCCGCTTGCGGGTGACCCCCGCGGCGACCATGGTCGCGTCACACAGGATCGGTGCGCCTGCCCGCAGCGCGGCACGGGCGGACTCGACGACGCCGGGGGTGAACGCGATGTCGTCGACCAGGTCGACCTGTCCCGACGCGTGGATCATCCGCACCACCACCTGCGATACGTCCGCCGGGAACCGGCCGAGGTCAGCCTCGGCCCTGATGGTGGCGAAGGACTGACGGTAGATCTCGGCGCCGTCGCGGATGTAGTCGGTCATGCGCCACACGATATGGGGTCAGCGCGGCCGTCGGTCCACCCGGTAGCCGTCGCCGGTGGCCACCACGTCGACGACCTCCCCGCGGGGCCTGCCGCATTTGCGGTCGCAGCCCACCCAGTGCTGCCTGCCCTCCACCGGCAGCTCCCCGGCCGCCACCGCCGCACCGAGGTCACCGCGGACATCGGCAAGGGACTTGGCGCAACCGGGGCTTCCCGTACAGGCACTGACCTGCAGCCAGGGCGAGCCCGCGTCGAAGATCAGGCCCATCGGCGCGAGCACCCGCACCACCTGCTCCGCGGTCCATTCGTCGAGGTCGCACAGCAGTACCGATCGCCACGGCGTCACGACGAGGGGCGTGCCGACGGCAGCGAGGAACTCGGCGGTGCGCGCGGGGATCGTGCCAAGCGCGAGACCGGCGGCCAGGGTGACGCCGCCGTCGCCGTGATCGAGCCAGCCGATCGGTCCGGCCCCGTCGCCCGCCAGGTCGACGGGCTCCGCCGTGGCCCGCAGGCCGAGGCCGGCGAGAATCCGCGCGGGACCCCCGTCGATCTCGTGCAGCCGCCACTCGTCCCCGCGGATCTCGTGCAGGTGCCGGGCGGCCTCGAGTAGCACCGTCACCCCGTCCACCGCGGGGATCCGGGCGCCGGAGTCGCGGCCGGCCAGGACCAGGGCCACCTCGTCGGCGCCGACGGCGTGCAGACCGAGGTCCGCGGACAGCCCCGAGACGTCGCCGCGACCGTCGTCGAGGGAGAACATCACCCGACCCGGCAGTTGCGCCAGCACCGGGTCGGCGCACAGGCCGCGGTCGAGATCGCGCACCCAGTCGCGCACGTCGACCAGTCCACCGATCCGCCCGGACAGGGGACTGGCGAGGATGTTGCGTACCCGTTCGTGGGTGGCCGAGGGCAGCAGGCCGATTTCGGCCAGCCGCTCGGCGAAGCGGCCGGGGTCGGTGACCGCGCGCAGCTGCAGATTGCCACGCGAGGTGAGCTCCAGTTCGCCCGCCGCGAGTTCGCGGGAGGCCTCGGCCAGCGCCTGGAGCTGACCGGGTTCGAGGTATCCGCCGGGCAGCCGCACCCTGGCCAGCGCGCCGTCCGCCGCCTGGTGCACCTGGAGGGCTCCTGGGCAGGCGTCGGGGCGGGAACGGTCGGGGGTGTTCGGTTCAGCGGACATCGTCTCCAGGCTACGTCCCGGCACCGGTAGCATCAGCGGCGCTTGCGGCAGCTCGAGAGGAAACCGGTGGGAATCCGGTGCGGTCGCGCCACTGTCACCCGTCCGCCCGCTACCCGCGGACACCGGGGAGCCAGACCCTCCGCCGCTGCCGTTCCGTACCGATGGGGCGCGAAACCCCGAGGAGGCCTCACCGTGATCCTGCTGCTGTCGACGTCCGACACCGACCTGCTCAGCGCCCGTGCCAGCGGTGCCGAGTACCGCTGGGCGAACCCGTCCCGGCTCCTGGTCGACGACCTGCCCGGTCTGCTCGAGGGGGTCGAGCTGGTGGTGGTGCGCATCCTCGGCGGCCGCCGCGCCTGGGAGGACGGGCTCGATGCCGTCCTCGCCGCGGGCCTGCCGACCGTGGTGCTCGGCGGCGAGCTCGCCCCGGATGCCGAGCTGATGGAGCACTCGACGGTGCCGGGCGGCGTGTCCGCCGAGGCGCATTCGTACCTGGCCGAGGGCGGCCCGCAGAACCTGCTCCAGTTGCACCACTTCCTCACCGACACCGTGCTGCTCACCGGGTACGGATTCGAGCCGCCGGTGCACACCCCCACCTGGGGTCACCTGGAGCGGGGCGCGGTCGCGCAGATCGACGGCCCCACCATCGCGGTGCTCTACTACCGCGCCCAGCACCTGGCGGGCAACACCGAGTACGTCGAGGCACTGTGCCGCGCGATCGAGGCCGCGGGCGCCAACGCACTGCCCATTTTCTGCGCCTCGCTCCGCACGGCCGAGCCGGAGCTGCTCGCGACGCTCGGCAAGGTCGACGCGATGGTCGTGACCGTCCTCGCGGCGGGTGGCACCAAGCCCGCGGGCGCATCGGCAGGCGAGGACGACGAGGCCTGGGATGTCACCGAACTGGCCGCGCTCGACGTGCCCATCCTGCAGGGCCTGTGCCTGACCAGCAGCCGCGAGGCATGGGAGTCCAATGACGACGGCCTCTCGCCGATGGACGTCGCGACGCAGGTCGCTGTGCCCGAGTTCGACGGCCGGCTGATCACGGTTCCTTTCTCGTTCAAGGAGATCGACGCCGACGGCCTCACCGCGTACGTGCCCGACCCCGAGCGGGCGGCCCGGGTCGCGGGCATCGCGGTACGGCACGCCCGGCTGCGGCACATCCCACTCGCGGACAAGCGGATCGCGCTGATGCTCTCCGCCTACCCCACCAAGCACGCCCGCATCGGCAACGCAGTCGGCCTCGACACCCCGGCCAGCGCGATCGCGCTGCTCACCGAGATGCGCGCCGCCGGATACGACCTCGGGCCGCTCGACGGCGACGACGCGCTGCCCGGCCTGGCGGCAGGCGACGGCGACGCCCTGATCCATGCGCTCATCGCGGCGGGCGGGCAGGACCCGGACTGGCTGACGGCGGAGCAGCTCGAGGGCAACCCGATCCGCATCTCCTCGGCGCGGTACCGCCAGTGGTTCGCCACGCTGCCGCAGGACCTGCGCGAGGGCGTCGAGAAGCACTGGGGCACCGCGCCCGGCGAGCTGTACGTGGACCGGTCCTCGGACCCCGAGGGCGAGATCGTCATCGCGGCGATGCAGGTCGGCAACGTGGTCCTGATGGTGCAGCCGCCCCGCGGGTTCGGCGAGAATCCCGTTGCCATCTACCACGATCCAGATCTGCCGCCCAGCCACCACTACCTGGCCGCCTACCGTTGGCTGGCCGCCCGTCAGGACGAGGGCGGCTTCGGCGCGGACGCGGTGGTGCACCTCGGCAAGCACGGGAACCTGGAGTGGCTGCCCGGCAAGACGCTCGGCATGTCCGCGTCCTGCGGCACCGACGCCGCGCTCGGTGAGCTGCCGCTGATCTACCCGTTCCTGGTGAACGATCCGGGCGAGGGCACCCAGGCCAAGCGCCGCGCCCACGCGACCCTGGTCGACCACCTGATCCCACCGATGGCACGCGCCGAGAGCTACGGCGACATCTCGCGACTCGAGCAGCTGCTCGACGAGCACTCCAACATCTCGGCGCTCGACCCGGCGAAGCTGCCCGCGATCCGCCAGCAGATCTGGACGCTGATGCGCGCGGCGAAGATGGACCACGACCTGGGCCTCGCGGAGCGCCCGGAGGAGGACGTCTTCGACGACATGCTGCTGCACGTCGACGGCTGGTTGTGCGAGATCAAGGACGTGCAGATCCGCGACGGGCTGCACATTCTCGGCAAGGCACCCGAGGGTGACGCCGAGGTCGACCTCGTCCTCGCGATCCTGCGGGCCCGGCAGATGTGGGGCGGCGAACGCACCGTGCCCGGCCTGCGCGAGGCGCTGGGGCTCAGCGAGGACGGCGACGAGGCCCGCACCAGGGTCGACGCGGTCGAGGAGATCGCGCACCGGCTCGTCGCGGACCTGCAGGCCGCGGACTGGGATCCGGCCGCCGCGGCGCGGATCGGCGCCGACCACGGCGAGCAGGTGGTGGCCGTACTGGAGTTCGCGGCGGCGGAGGTGGTGCCGCGGCTGCGGCAGACCGCAGGCGAGATCGCGCAGGTGCTGCGCGCACTCGACGGCCGTTTCATCGCCGCAGGGCCGAGCGGGTCACCGCTGCGCGGTCTGGTCAACGTGCTGCCCACCGGCCGCAACTTCTACTCGGTCGATCCGAAGGCGGTGCCGTCGCGGCTGGCCTGGGAGACCGGTCAGGCGATGGCCGAATCGCTGCTGGCGCGCTACCTGGCGGATCACGGCGAGTACCCGCGCTCCGTCGGGCTGTCCGTCTGGGGCACCTCCGCGATGCGAACCTCCGGCGACGACATCGCGGAAGTCTTTGCCCTGCTGGGCGTCCGGCCGGTGTGGGACGAGGCCTCGCGCCGCGTCACCAGCCTGGAGGTCATCTCGCTGGAGGAACTGGGCAGGCCCCGCGTCGATGTGACCGTCCGCATCAGCGGATTCTTCCGGGACGCCTTCCCGCACGTGCTGGCGCTGCTCGACGACGCGGTCCGGTTGGTCGCGGCCCTGGACGAGCCCGCCGAGAGCAACTACATCCGTGCGCACGCGCAGGCGGACCTGGCCGAGCACGGCGACGACCGCCGGGCCACCACTCGCATCTTCGGGTCCAAGCCGGGGACCTACGGGGCGGGACTGCTGCAGCTGATCGACTCGAAGAGCTGGCGCAACGACGCCGACCTCGCCGAGGTGTACATGACCTGGGGCGGCTATGCCTACGGCCGGGGCCTCGACGGCGCGCCCGCCTCCGACGACATGCGCACCGCCTACCGCCGAATCGCGGTGGCCGCCAAGAACACCGACACCCGCGAACACGACATCGCCGACTCCGACGACTACTTCCAGTACCACGGCGGCATGGTCGCCACCGTCCGCGCACTGACCGGGAAGTCGCCGGAGGCCTACATCGGCGACAGCACCCGCCCCGACGCCGTCCGCACCCGCACGCTGTCGGAGGAGACCGCCCGGGTGTTCCGCGCGCGGGTGGTCAACCCGCGCTGGCTCGAGGCGATGCGCAGGCACGGCTACAAGGGCGCCTTCGAGATGGCGGCGACCGTCGACTACCTGTTCGGGTACGACGCCACGACCAACGTCGTCGCGGACTGGATGTACGAGAAGCTCGCCGAGACCTACGTGCTGGACGAGCAGAACCGCAAGTTCATGACCGAGTCCAATCCCTGGGCCCTGCACGGGATCGCGGAGCGACTGCTCGAGGCCGCCGAGCGCGACATGTGGGAGCAGCCCGATCAGCAGACGCTCGACGGGCTGCGACAGGTCTACCTCGAGACCGAGGGTGAGCTCGAGGGGGAGTAGTCGGTCCGGTGCCCCTAGGCTGGTGCGCATGAGCCCAACGCTGAGCGAGATCGGTGCCGCCAAGTACGTCCTGCTGACCACCTTCCGCAAGGACGGCTCGGCGGTCCCGACCCCGCTGTGGGCGGCGCTCGACGGCGACCGCCTGCTGTTGTGGACGGTCACCGACTCGTGGAAGGTCAAGCGGATCCGTCGCAACCCGCGGGTGACGGTCGCGGCCTGCGATGTCCGCGGGAATCAGAAGGGCGACGCGATCGAGGCGACCGCGGTGGTGCTCGACGAGGCCGCGACGGAGCACGCCCGCGACGTCATCACCCGCAAGTACGGGATCCTCGGCTGGCTCACGGTCAAGGGCAGCCTGCTGCGCCGCGGCAAGACCGGCACGATCGGCCTCGCCGTCACCGCACCCTGACAGCCGACCGATACGGAACGAGGC
>NZ_JBSGTR010000069.1:0-27152 GCF_053607505.1 Rhodococcus sp. NPDC055112 | reverse complement strand
CGACGACCGCCGGACGGGTCGGCGCGCGGCACCTGCTCGTGCCGCGCCCCGGCCCGACAGGGATCCGATCCGGATCCCGATCTCATTGTGAAACAGCAGCTTCGGGAGTCCACTTGAACAGCATCGCCGATCCGACCGTGGTGATCGTGCCCGGTCTGCGCGACCACGTCGCCGACCACTGGCAGACCCTCCTCGCAGACAAGCTCGACCGAGTGCGCACGGTGCCGCCGCTCGAACACGACAAGCTCAGCCTGACGGCACGCATCGCGGCGCTCGACGCCGTGCTCGGCGAGATCGACGGACCGGTGGTGCTGGTCGCTCACAGCGCGGGCTGCATGATCACGGTGCACTGGGCGCAGCGGCCGACCCGGCCGATTCAGGGCGCCCTGTTGGCCACCCCCGCCGACCTGGAGCTGCCGCTGCCAGAGGGCTACCCGGTGATCGATGACCTCGAGCGCAATGGCTGGAACCCCATCCCGCGGGGCCGGCTTCCGTTCCCCAGCATCGTCGCCGCCAGCAGCAATGACCCGCTCGGGAGTCACCGACGAATCGCGGGCATGGCAGAGACCTGGGGCAGCCGGCTGGTCGACCTCGGCGACGTCGGACACCTCAATCCCGCTGCCGGCTACGGGTATTGGCCGCAGGCCGAGGAACTCCTCCTCGAGCTGACGGGTGCGAAGCAGGTCGCCTCGTGACCCGGGTGTTCGTCTCGGCCGCGGAGGCGGTCGCCGATATCGGCAGCGGTGCCTCGTTGGCGGTGGGCGGGTTCGGTCTGTGCGGCATCCCCGACGCGTTGATCGCCGCGATCGCGGACGGGTCGGCGACCGATCTGGAGGTCGCCTCGAACAACTGCGGAACGGACGGCCACGGCCTCGGCCTGCTGTTGGAGCAGAAGAGAATTCGTCGGGTCATCGCGTCGTATGTCGGCGAGAACAAGGAGTTCGCCCGGCAGTACCTGGCCGGGGAGTTGGAGGTCGAACTGTCGCCGCAGGGCACGCTGGCCGAGCGGCTCCGCGCCGGTGGCGCCGGTATTCCGGCGTTCTTCACCCCGGCGGGGGTCGGTACCCCGGTGTCGGAGGGTGGGCTGCCGTGGCGCTACGACGGCGACGGATCGATCGCCGTGGCATCTCCGCCGAAGGAGGTCCGCGAGTATGCGGGCAAGCGGTACCTGCTTGAGGAATCGATCACCACCGATTTCGCATTGGTGCACGCGGCGATCGGGGATACCGAGGGCAACCTGGTGTTCAACATGGCTGCACGCAACTTCAACCCGCTCGCCGCGATGGCGGGCCGGGTGTGCATCGCGCAGGTGGAGACCCTGGTGCGGCCCGGTGTGCTGGACCCGGCGCAGGTGCATCTGCCGGGGATCTTCGTCGACCGCATCGTCGCGACGGGCGTGCAGGACAAGCAGATCGAGAAGCGCACGGTGACGGCGCGGAAGGAGGCAGTCGCATGACCGCAACGTTGACGGTGGTCGGCTGGACCCGCGAGCAGATGGCGGCCAGGGCCGCGGCCGAGCTCTCGGCGGGCGAGTACGTCAACCTCGGCATCGGGCTGCCGACCCTGATCCCGAATCACCTCCCGCCCGGGCTCGAGGTGGTCCTGCACAGCGAGAACGGGATCCTCGGCACCGGGGCATATCCGGACGAGGACGGAGTGGACGCGGATCTGATCAACGCGGGCAAAGAAACGGTGACCGTGACGCCGGGCGCCTCGTTCTTCGATTCCGCGCTCTCGTTCGGGATGATCCGGGGTGGGCACATCGACACCGCGGTGCTCGGCGGGATGCAGGTGTCCGAGGCGGGCGACCTGGCGAACTGGATGGTGCCCGGCGCGATGGTCAAGGGCATGGGTGGGGCGATGGACCTCGTTCACGGCGCTCGCAGGGTCCTGGTGCTGATGGAACACACCGACCGGTCGGGGGCATCGAAGATCGTGCGCGAGTGCACCCTGCCGCTCACCGGTCAGGGTGTGGTGCACCGGATCATCACCAATCTGGCCGTTCTGGACGTCACAGAGGCGGGTCTGGTGTTGCGCGAATGCGCGCCCGGTGTGACGGAGGAGTCCGTGCGCGCGGCCACCGCCGCGCCGCTCGCGTAGGCCACCGACCACCTCCGTCACGACAACCGAAAGTGAGTTCAGCGTGCTGAACCTGTCCATGCTCCTGGAAGACTCCGCCCGCCGATACCCCGACCGGACGGCCCTGGTCCTCGACGGGGAGCGAATGACCTACGCGCAGCTCGACGCCCGTGCGAACCAGGTGGCGAACCTGTTGACGTCGCGGGGCGTGGAACCGGGAGACCGGGTGGCGCTCTCCTGCCCCAACCTGCCGCAGTTCCCGATCGTCTACTACGGGATCCTCAAGGCCGGTGCGGTGGTCGTCCCGCTCAATGTGATGCTCAAGGGCCGCGAAATCGCCTACCACCTGGCCGATTCGGGCGCCAAGGCGTACTTCTGCTTCGAGGGCAGCGCGGAGCTGCCGATGGGCGAGTTCGGCCGCGCCGGGTTCGACGCGACGGACCGGTGCCGGGAGATGTACCTGATCACCGCGGACCCAGACGCGATGGCACCGGTCGACGGCGTCACCACCCTTGCCGCCGCGTTGGCGGGCATGTCGCAGGAGGCGGGGTCGGTGGTCCGTGAGGCGGGCGACGCCGCGGTGATCCTGTACACCAGCGGTACCACCGGCAAGCCCAAGGGCGCCGAACTCACGCACTCCAACATGGTGATGAACGCAGCGACGGCGAACCGGCTGTTCGACAGCAACCCGGTCCGGCACGACACCTTCCTTGTCACCCTCCCGCTGTTCCACTCCTTCGGGCAGACCGTCGTCATGAACGCAGGCCTGTCGGTCGGGGCGACCCTTGTGCTGCTGCCCCGATTCGAGGCCGAGGCCGCCCTGCGGCTGATGGTCGACGAGGCCATCACCGTGTTCGCCGGGGTTCCGACCATGTACTGGGCCCTGCTCGGTGCGCTCGACGCAGCGAACACGGCAGGCGCCGTCGACGTGGCACGGATCGCGAGAACCATGCGGCGGGCCATCTCGGGCGGTGCGGCGCTGCCCGTCGAGATCCTGACCCGGTTCGCCGAGCGGTTCGGGGTGCAGATCCTCGAGGGGTACGGGCTGTCCGAGTCCTCCCCGCTGGCCCTCTTCAGCGACCCCGAGCGGGACCCCCGTCCCGGGTCGATCGGGGTTCCCGTCTGGGGTGTCGAGGCGCGGTTGGTCGACGACAACTGGAACACGGTGCCGGGCGCCGACGAGATCGGGGAGATCGCGCTGCGGGGGCACAACATCATGGCGGGCTACCTCGATCGCCCCGAGGCCACCGCCGAGGCGATGCACGACGGATGGTTCCGGACGGGCGATCTCGCCCGCCGTGACGCCGACGGCTTCTATTACATCGTCGACCGTGCCAAGGACCTCATCGTGCGTGGCGGGTTCAACGTCTACCCGCGCGAGATCGAGGAGGTCCTGCTCACCCACGAGGCCGTCTCCCTCGTCGCCGTCATCGGCGTCCCGCACGAGAGCCACGGCGAGGAGATCAAGGCGTTCGCCATCCTCGAGCCGAACGCGCAGATCACCGAGGACGAACTGATCGCCTGGTGCAAGGAACAGATGGCGAGCTACAAGTACCCCCGCTCGATCGAGTTCGCCACCGTCCTGCCCATGACCGCAACCGGCAAGATCCTCAAGCGCGAACTCGCGGCGATGTCCGTACCCGCACGCTGATCCCGGTACGTCCACCGGCACCGCCCACGCGGCGGTGCCGGGCGCTTCCTATGGTGTGAGGCGTGAATGAAACCATCGAGTTCCGCGGGGGAGCGGGGGCCATCGCCGCCGACCGCTGGACATCGGACGACGGGCTGGCCGGCCGAGGTGCGGTCCTGATGCTGCACGGCGGCGGTCAGACCCGTCACTCCTGGAACCGGGCCGCGGCGACCCTCTCGCGCGACGGCTGGACCGTCTACACCCTCGACGCGCGCGGTCACGGCGACAGCGACTGGGCGCAGGACGGCGACTACCGGGTCGACGGCCTCGTCGACGACCTGCGCGGCGTCATCGACCAGCTCGGCGAGATGCCGGTGCTCTTCGGGGCCTCCCTTGGCGGGATGACCGGATTGATCGCCGAGGGTGAGAACCCCGGACTGATGCGCGGCCTGGTCCTGGTCGACATCACGCCAAGGGTGGAACCCGAGGGCGTCAGACGGATCGCCGACTTCATGCGGGGCAACCCCGACGGATTCGCCAGCCTCGACGAGGTCGCCGACGCGGTGGCCGCATACCAGCAGCACCGCAGCAGGCCGTCGAACATCGAGGGGCTGCGCCGGAACGTCCGGGAACGGTCGAACGGCCGCCTGTACTGGCACTGGGATCCGGCATTCGCCCAGCCGGGGGGAGTGGGCGACATCATCACCTCCGACCACCATGGCCGGATGGTCGCGGCGGCGAGGGCCGTCGAGGTGCCGACCCTGCTGGTGCACGGCGGCAAGTCGGACATCGTCAGCACCGACGGGGTCGAGGAGCTGCTCGGGTTGATCCCGCATGCCACCGCCGTCAACGTCTCGGCCGCGGGTCACATGGTCGCGGGGGACGACAATGCCGTGTTCACCATGGAGGTCGGCGGCTTTCTCGACGGCCTGGCGTAAGTGTTGACGCCGGTGACGGTCATCCAAAAGGATGTAGCTCGCCCCTGACCCTCGGGGCGGTGACGACGCCCGGTTGCGGGCACCAAGGAGATACGCAATGGCCTTTGCAGGCAATGTCGATGAGCTGGCTCTGTTGCAGTCGGTGCGACTGAAGGGTTCGGTGTCGGCACCGGTGCTGGCCGTGCAGCTCGGGGTCACCGAGTCCTCGGCGCAGGCCGCGCTCGACGCGCTGGTCGCGGCGGGCCGCGCCTCCGATTCCGGCGACGCCGGGGTCTCGCTCACCGACGCGGGGGTGACCGAGCTCGAGGATCAGCTCGATGCCGAGCGCGTCTCCATCGACGAGGACCTGTTCGCGGAGGTCGTCGACCGCTTCGAGCCGCTCGACGAGGAGTTCGCCGAGCTGGCCGAGGACGACGTCGATTCGCTCGTCGACCTGGACCGTCGCGCGTCGGACGTGTTCGACGACGTCTCCGCGTACGTGCCCCGCCTGGCCAGGTACCAGGAGCTGCTCGCGGATTCCCTCGACCGGGTGAAGTCGGGCGATCCGTTCTCGGATACCTACGCGGTGGTGTGGTCCGAGCTGCGCCGCGAGGTCCTCAGCGCGTCCGGACAGTAGTCCGAAAAGTGGCGTGGCTCACGCCACCCCCCCTTTCGGGGGTAGTCGTCACGTGAGCCACGTCACTACCTTTCCTCGCAGTCAGTGACGCCCGACCGGGCATCACTCCTGGCTCGAGAAGAGGAACACATGACGACAGTGTCGCCAGTAGAAGGAACGGTGATCGCTGCGCCCCCGCGCACCAGCGTGCGCCGGGTGGCCATCGCGAGTTGTATCGGCACCACCATCGAGTTCTACGACTTCTTCATCTACGGGACGGCCGCGGCGCTGGTGTTCCCGAAGGTGTTCTTCCCGGCGTTGGGGTCGACAGCAGGAACGGTCGCCTCGTTCGCGACCTTTGCCGTCGCGTTCATCGCCCGGCCCGTCGGCGCGATGCTGTTCGGCCACTACGGCGACCGGATCGGCCGCAAGAAGACCCTGATCTCGACGCTGCTCCTGATGGGCATCTCGACCCTGCTCATCGGTCTGCTGCCGAGCGCCTCCACGATCGGGGTCGCGGCCCCGATCATCCTGGTGCTGCTCCGTTTCGGGCAGGGCTTCGCCGTCGGCGGCGAGTGGGCAGGCGCGACACTGCTGACCGCCGAGTACGCACCGCCGGGCAAACGCGGCCTGTACGCGATGTTCCCGCAGCTCGGCCCCGCCATCGCCTTCATCCTCTCCAGCAGCACCTTCCTCATCACCGGGGCCGTTCTCGGCGACTCGAACGAGACCTTCCTCAACTGGGGCTGGCGCGTGCCGTTCCTGTTCTCCATCGTCCTGGTCGGCATCGGCCTGTACATGCGCCTCGCCATCGAGGAGACCCCGGTGTTCCGCGCCAACCAGGCGCAGCGGGCACTCGACGGGCCGGACGCGGCGCCCCGAACCCTGCCGTTCCTCGACGCCTGGCGCTACCAGCGCAAGGAGATCCTGCTCTCCGCGGGCGCCCTGGCCACGCTGTTCGCCTTCTTCTACCTCGGCACGGCCTTCCTCACCAGCTACGGAACCAAGACGCTCGGCTTCAGTCGTCCGTTCGTGCTGATGGTCGGCATCGCCTCCGCCGTCGTCTTCGGTATCGCGATCATCGTCTCCGCGCTCTACTCGGATCGGATCGGTCGCCGCAAGGTGATCATGGCGTCCTGCGTCGCCGCGCTGGTCTGGGCGCTGGCACTGTTCCCGATCCTCGACACCGGATCGCCCGTCGCGTTCGTGATCGGCATGTTCGGCACGCTCGCCATCTTCGGGGTCGCCTACGGCCCGTGCGGTGCGCTGCTGCCCGAGATGTTCCAGACGCGGTACCGCTACACCGGCGCCGGCCTGGGCTACAACCTGGCAGGCGTGCTGGGCGGTGCCATCCCGCCGCTGATCGCCGCGCCGCTCGCTTCCACCTACGGCAGCTTCGCGATCGGGCTCATGCTGGCCGGACTGTCGGTGCTGAGCTTCTTCTGCACCAGGGCCCTGGTCGAGACCAAGGACCACGCGCTCTAGCCGCCGGGCGGGGTGTCCGGACCTTGGACAGTTACGGTCACCCCGCACCACCGACTATGTCGTAGGTCACATCAGCACGAGTAGGTTCGACCACGGGAGGGCTCGCCACGGCGGGTCCTCCCCGAGGCGCACACCGGCGCCCAGGAGAGGAATCACATGAGGACCGCACTGCCCAGCTACGCCTCGGGAGTCTGGGACGCCCCCATGCTGGGCGACACCATCGGGGACAACTTCGATCGGACGGTCGCGGCCCACGGCGGCCGTGACGCGCTCGTGGACCGGCCCTCGGGCAGGCGATGGACCTATGCCGAGCTCGCCGCCGACGTGAACGGTGTCGCGGCGGGTCTGCTGCAGCGCGGGATCGGCCTGGGTGACCGGGTGGGCATCTGGGCCCCGAACTGCCCGGAGTGGACGCTGATCCAGTTCGCCACCGCGAAGATTGGCGCGATCCTGGTGAACATCAACCCTGCCTACCGCTCGCACGAACTGCAGTACGTGCTCGAGCAGGCGGGCATCAGGATGCTGGTCGCCGCGCCCAGCTTCAAGTCCTCCGACTACGCCGGGATGATCGAGGCGGTCCGGCCGCAGTGCGCCGGCCTGGAATCGGTGATCCTGCTCGGCAGCGCGGAGTGGCAGGCGCTGGTCGAGGACGGGACCGCAGCCCATTCCGCCGACCCCTCGAGGCTGGCGACGGCGCAGTCCAAGCTCTCCGCCGACGACCCGATCAACATCCAGTACACCTCGGGCACAACGGGTTTCCCGAAGGGTGCGACGCTCAGTCACCACAACATCCTCAACAACGGGTACTTCGTCGGCGAGCTGTGCCACTACACCGAGGCGGACCGGGTGTGCATTCCGGTGCCGTTCTACCACTGCTTCGGCATGGTGATGGGCAACCTGGCGTGCATCACACACGGCGCCACCATGGTGATCCCCGGCCCGGCGTTCGACCCGAAGGCGACCCTCGAGGCCGTGCAGGCCGAGCGGTGCACCTCCCTGTACGGGGTGCCGACGATGTTCATCGCCGAGCTCGCCGACCCGGACTTCGCGAGCTACGACCTGACGAGCCTGCGCACCGGCATCATGGCCGGTTCGCCCTGTCCGGTCGAGGTGATGAAGCAGGTGATCGAGCAGATGGGGATGGCGGAGGTGTCGATCTGTTACGGGATGACCGAGACCTCGCCGGTCTCGCTGCAGACCCGCTCCGACGACACGATCGACCAGCGGGTGTCCACCGTCGGCCGGGTGGGCCCGCACCTGGAGGTGAAGATCGTCGACCCGGCGACGGGGCTGACGCTGCCCCGGGGGCAGGCGGGCGAGCTGTGCACGCGCGGGTACTCGGTGATGCTCGGCTACTGGGAGAACCCGGAGAAGACGTCCGAGGCCATCGACACGGCCCGGTGGATGCACACCGGCGACATCGGGGTGATGGACGCGGACGGCTACGTCGCCATCACCGGCCGGATCAAGGACATGGTGATCCGCGGCGGCGAGAACATCTATCCCCGCGAGATCGAGGAGTTCCTCTACTCGCACCCGGACATCCTCGACGCGCAGGTGATCGGTGTGCCGGACGCGAAGTACGGCGAGGAGCTGATGGTGTGGATCCGGATGCGTGAGGGGGCGCCGGAGTTGGACGCGGACTCGGTGCGGGCCTTCTGCACGGGCAAGCTGGCGCACTACAAGATCCCGAAGTACGTCCATGTGGTGGACGAGTTCCCGATGACGGTGACCGGCAAGATCCGCAAGATCGAGATGCGCGAGCAGTCCGCCCTGCTGATCGGGCAGGGCTAGGAGGGGCAGGCCGATGAACCCCGGCGAGGCGAGTGGGCGGGAGGCGGTCCGGCCCGAGATCGCGCTGTCCTGGAAGCGATCCGCGCTCAGTGGCGTCGGCCCGGGGGACGGCTTCGATGCGGACCCGGCCACCGACCTGGACCTCTCCAGTCGGCTGTTGCGGGCCGCGCGCCCGATCCTCGACGAGGTCGCCATCCAGATCGCGGGCACCGGGCTGTGTCTCCTGCTCGCCGATCGCGACTGCCGGATCGTGGCCAGGGTGTTCGACAACCATCAGGTCGAGCGGCACCTGGAGAAGCTCGGCGCGGTGATCGGCTCGCGGTTCGGTGAGGACACCGCGGGCACCAACGCGATCGGTACCCCGGTCGAGGTGCGGCGCGGGATCGTCATCAACGGCGAGGAGCACTATCTGGAGCGATTGAAGGGTCTGAGCTGCTACGGGCACCCGATCCTGCATCCGGTGACGCACCGGGTCGAGGGGATCCTGGACATGACCTGCATCGCCCCGCGGGCGAACTCGCTGTTCGCGCCCTTTCTACAACGCGCCGCGGCGGACATCGAGCGTCGGCTGCTCGAGGGTTCGCGGGCGTCGGAGCAGCGATTGGTGGATGCCTTCCAGCGGGTCTCGCCCCAGCGCCACGTCGCCGTCGCCGCGATCGGCGAGGACATCCTGCTCAGCAACCGGACCGCGCTCGACCTCCTCGACGTGGCCGACCACGCCGCGCTGCGCGGGCTCGCGGCGGACCTCCTGCCGGATCAGTCGCGCACGGTGAACCTGGAATTGGCGTCCGGGCAGCTGGCGACGGTGCAGGCCGACAGAATCGCCGGAACAAACGGCGGCACACTGTTTCTGGTCGAGCACGTACACCGACCGCATGTGCCGATCCGGCGCCGCCCCGACGGTGCGGGCGTCGCGGACCGGGCGCGCGAGGAGCTGCGCCGGGTGCGCGGGAGCGCCGAGCCCGTTGCGGTCGTCGGCGAGTCCGGTTCGGGCCGCACTACGGCCGTGCGCGATCTCGCAGGTGCCGACCCCGTGCACTGGACGGACGCCTCCCGGATTCCGATCGTCGGGATCGACCGATGGTTGCCTGCGCTGCTCGAGCAGGCGTCCGCGACCGGCGGTGTGCTGGCCGTCGAACACGCGGACCTGCTGCCCGCGGCGGCGCTGCCCGTGGTCACCGACCTCCTGATCGCCCCGGGCGGACCCCGGATGGTGCTGACGAGCAGCCCGATCGAGGATCTACCCCCGGCGACAGCGGCCATGATGGCGCGGTGCCCCGAACGCATCGTCGTGCCTCCGTTGCGTCAGCGGCTCGGCGAACTGCCGGAGATCGCCCAGGCGATGCTCGACGAGATCGAGCCCGGGCTGAGCCTGACCTCGACCGCGCTCGAGGCGCTGGTGGCGGGGGAGTGGCCGGGCAACCTGACCGAGCTGCGGGTGGTTCTGGCCAGGACGGCGCGGGACCGGTCGAGCACCCGACTCGGGCTCGCCGACCTGCCCGACGCGTACCGGACCAGCTCGCGAGTCACCCGCCTCGCGGGCCGCGAGCGGGCGGAACGTCAGGCGATCGTCGATGCCTTGCAGGAGTGTGGCGGCAACAAGGTGCATGCCGCGGCAAAGCTCGGAATCAGCCGCAGCACACTGTATTCGAGAATCCGTGCGCTCGACGTAACGGCCTAGGGCTGTCCGGAAGTCGCACAGTTATCCACATCGGAACCGGCGAAGTATGGCGTGCATCACACACCTACTTTCTCGCAGGAGGAACCGATGACGGCGATCGCCGATTTCCCGCTCAAGTCCGAGGTTCATGCGTTCTTGACCGGCGGCCCGAAGAAGCTGCTGATCGGCGGCGAATGGACCCCGGCCGCCTCGGGTCGCACCTTCCCGACCTACGACCCCGCGACCGGGAACGCGCTGACCGAGGTCGCGCACGGTCAGGCCGAGGACGTCGACCGGGCGGTGCGTGCGGCGCGGGTCGCGTTCGACGACGGTCCGTGGCCGGGCATGAAGCCGAACGAGCGCGAGCGCCTGCTCTGGCGCGTCGGTGACATCCTCAGCGAGCGTGCCGAGGAGTTCGGCCAGCTCGAGGCGCTCGACAACGGCAAGTCGGCGGGCATCGCCTCGGCGGTCGACGTGGCGTGGGCTGCAGACGTTTTCCGCTACTACGCCGGCTGGGCAACCAAGATCGAGGGCAGCACGGTCAATGTGTCGATGCCCTTCGCGCCCGGCGCCCAGTTCCACGCCTACACGCTGCGCGAGCCGGTGGGCGTGTGCGGGCTGATCGTGCCGTGGAACTTCCCGCTGCTGATGGCCTCGTGGAAGCTGGCGCCCGCCCTCGCCGCAGGCAACACCGTCATCCTCAAGCCCGCCGAGCAGACGCCGCTGACCGCACTGCTGCTCGGTGAGGTGTTCCAGGAGGCCGGCTTCCCGCCCGGCGTCGTGAACATCATCAGCGGATTCGGCGACGCGGGCGCCGCGCTGTCCGCGCACGACGACGTCGACAAGATTGCCTTCACCGGCTCCACCGAGGTCGGGAAGAAGATCGTCGAGGCCGCCAAGGGCAACCTGAAGAAGGTCTCGCTCGAGCTCGGCGGCAAGAGCCCGAACATCGTCTTCGCGGACGCCGATTTCGACGCCGCAGTGGAGGGTTCGCTCAATGCCTGGCTGTTCAATCACGGTCAGTGCTGCGTCGCAGGCACGCGACTGTTCGTCGAGGACAAGATCTTCGACGATTTCACCCAGGCGGTCGCGGACGCGGCGAGCCAGGTGAAGATCGGCCCCGGTCTCGACCCGGCCACCCAGCTCGGCCCGCTCGTCTCGCAGGAGCAGTTCGACAAGGTCACCGGCTACCTGCGTGAGGGTCTCGCGGACGGCGCCAGGGCGCTGACCGGCGGCAAGCGGTGGGGCGAGACCGGCTATTTCGTGGAGCCGACCGTGTTCGTGGACGTCAAGCCGGAGTTCAGCATCGTCCGCGAGGAGATCTTCGGCCCCGTGGTCGCGGCGCTGCCGTTCAACGCCGAGGCCGGCGTCGCCGCGGCCGCGAACGATTCCATCTACGGTCTCGCCGCGGGTATCTGGACCCGTGACATCTCCAAGGCGCACCGCACCGCGCGGCAGATCAAGGCCGGCTCCGTGTGGATCAACCAGTACAACGGCTTCGATACCGCGATGCCCTTCGGCGGATACAAGCAGTCCGGCTGGGGCCGCGAGCTGGGGGCGGCCGGACTCGACGCCTACACGATCACCAAGTCCGTCAACATCGCGCTCTGACAACAACTTACGAGGAGAACTCATGAAGACGACCGCAGCTGTGCTCCTGGAGCCCGGAAAGCCGTTCGAGTTGATGGAGCTCGACCTGGACGGCCCCGGCCCCGGTGAGGTGCTGATCAAGTACACCGCCGCCGGACTGTGCCACTCGGACCTGCACCTGACGGACGGTGACCTGCCGCCGCGCTATCCGATCGTCGGCGGGCACGAGGGATCGGGGATCATCGAGGAGGTCGGGCCGGGCGTCACGAAGGTCAAGCCAGGCGATCACGTGGTGTGCAGCTTCATCCCGAACTGCAGCACCTGCCGCTACTGCTCGACGGGTAGGCAGAACCTCTGCGACATGGGCGCCACCATCCTGGAGGGGTCGATGCCGGACGGGACCTTCCGGTTCCACTCCAAGGGAACCGATTTCGGCGCCATGTGCATGCTCGGCACGTTCGCCGAGCGGGCCACCATCTCGCAGCACTCGGTGGTGAAGGTGGACGACTGGCTGCCGTTGGAGACCGCGGTACTGGTCGGCTGCGGGGTCCCCTCCGGGTGGGGGACCGCGGTCAACGCGGGCAACCTGCACGCGGGTGACACCGCCGTCATCTACGGCATCGGCGGTCTCGGTATCAATGCCGTGCAGGGCGCGGTCAGCGCGGGCTGCAAGTACGTGGTCGTCGTCGACCCCGTCGCCCTCAAGCGCGAGACCGCGCTGAAGTTCGGCGCCACCCATGCCTTCGCCGACGCGGCGAGCGCCGCCGAGAAGGTGAACGAACTGACCTGGGGCCAGGGCGCGGATGCCGCACTGATCCTGGTCGGCACCGTGGACGAGGAGGTCGTGTCCGCGGCGACGGCGGTGATCGGCAAGGGCGGCACCGTCGTCATCACAGGTCTGGCCGATCCGGCGAAGCTCACCGTGCAGGTGTCCGGCTGCGATCTGACGCTGAACCAGAAGACCATCAAGGGCTCGCTGTTCGGGTCCATGAATCCGCAGTACGACATCGTCAAGCTGCTGCGGCTCTACGACGCCGGCCAGCTCAAGCTCGACGAGTTGGTCACCACGCAGTACCGCCTCGAGGACGTCAACCAGGGCTATGAGGATCTGAGGAACGGCAAGAACATCCGCGGGGTGATCGTGCACGCCTGACCGGTGGGCGCCGGTTCCCTCGACCGGCAGTGCCCCCGGGTGCCCCGCTCTCCGGACCGCAGGAGAGCGGGGTACCGCCGGTCTGGGGCCATAAGGGTTCCTCGCGCGGCGCCACCGTGTCACTATCAAGATCGACAACCCAGCACGCGGTCGCGCGACTGAGGTGGCACGAGAGGAGCCCACAATGATCGGCGACATCATCGGCACCATCATCTTCGGCGCGGTCATCGGCGTGCTTGCACGCCTGGTGATCCCTGGCAAGCAGGCAATGGGATGGGTCATCACCGTCCTGCTCGGCATCGCCGGTGCACTCATCGGGTACTGGATCTGGGGCATGATCAGCGACACCGGCGACACGAAGGGCATCGACTGGTGGCGCTGGATCATCAGCATCGCGGCAGCGGCCGCGCTGACCCTCGGCTACACCGCGCTGACGAGGAAGGAGTAGCCGCGACCGGCGTGCCCTCGTGGCGTCGGCGACCGGCCCGGTCCGGGTAGGGACCCAGTGGTAGTCGACGTCGGTCGCCGGACATTTGTCATCGCGGTGCTGCTCGCTGCCCTGGCGGGCTACGTCGACGCCATGGGATACATCACCCTTGGCGGGTTCTTCGTCTCGTTCATGAGCGGGAACTCCACCCGCATGGCGGTCGGCGCGGTCGACGGCCACTGGCACCTCGCGGCGGTCGGCGCTGCGATCATCGCGCTGTTCGTGCTCGGCGTGGTGGTGGGTTCGGTGCTGGGGCGGTTTGCCCGCGCGCGCCGCAGACCGGTCGTGATGTGCCTCGTCGCGGGTCTGCTGGTGGTGGCGGTGACGGCCTCGGCCATCGGCCCACGGCAGGTCGTGATCGCCGCGCTGGCACTGGCGATGGGCGCCGAGAACACCGTGTTCGAGCGGACCGGCGGGTCGTCGATCAGCCTCACCTACATGACCGGCACCCTGGTCAAGCTGGGGCAACGCATCGCCGCGGCACTGACCGGCGGGCCGCGGTGGGAGTGGGTGCGCTTCGCAGGGCTGTGGCTCGGCCTGGTGCTCGGGGTGGCCGCGGGCGCGGCGGTGCACCGCGGGGTCGGGCTGGCGGGACTGTGGGGCGCGGTCGCGTTGGCGCTGCTGCTCGCGGTGCTGTTCGCGCGGGATCGGCTCAGCGCGGCGCGTACATGATGACGGCGACGCCTGCGAGGCAGATCAGCGCTCCCGTGACATCCCAGCGGTCGGGCCGGAACCCGTCCACGGCCATGCCCCAGAGAAGCGAGCCGGCGACGAAGACGCCGCCGTACGCGGCCAGGATCCTGCCGAAGTTCGCGTCGGGCTGCATGGTCGCGACGAACCCGTAGGCGCCGAGCGCGATCACGCCGAGTCCGACCCAGATCCAGCCGCGATGTTCCCGCACGCCCTGCCAGACCAGCCAGGCGCCGCCGATCTCCAGCAGGGCGGCCACGACGAACAGGGCGATGGATTTCGCGACGGTCATGGGCAGGAACCCTAGCTACACCCCCGGTGCGAGCGCCGCCGCCGTCATCGCGCGCAGCACCGCGCGGGTGTGGGCGGGGGCGGACGGGTTCACGCTGTGCGGGGTGGAGTTGATCAGGCCGAACGTCGCGTGCGCCTTGATCCGGGCATCGGACTCCGCGAGCTCCGCGTCGACCTTCCGGAGGATCTCGACCCATACCTCGACGTAGCGGCGCTGGAACTGCCGGACCTGCCTGCGCTCGGCCGCAGGCAGCGACTCCAGATCGCGGTCCTGCACGCGGATGAGGTCGGGCTCGCCGAGCGCGAAGTCGAGGTGGAACTCGATCAGGCCCGCGAGCGCCTCGTCCGGGGTCGAGGCCGCGTCGGCGACGGCGATACCGCCCTCGAGCAGGCGACGGCTGATGTCGACCAGGAGCTCCACCAGCAGCGCCTCCTTGTTGGGGAAGTGCCGGTACACGGCGGGGCCGCTGATCCCGACCGCGGATCCGAGGTCCTCGAGGCGAACCCCGGCGAAGCCACGTTCGGCGATCAGACGGGCGGCGGCCTGCAGGAGCTGGCGACGGCGATCGGCCTTCGCTCGGCCGCGTTTGGTCAGCACCGAATCGTCGGTTGTCACGTCGGCACCTCCCTTCAACCTGTGGGTCTGGACAACTCAGTTAATCATAGTTATCTTAGATTCGGTTATTGGCAATTAACTGACCGCGAACCGATCTGAGCAGACAGGGCGACGACATGACCATCGACGGGGAGCGCAACCGGGGCGAGCACGTACGCCTGGTGACCGAGCTGCGCGAACGGCTCGCGACCGCTGCGCTCGGCGGCAGCGAGCAATCGCGACAACGCCACGTGAGCAGGGGCAAGTTGCTTCCGCGTGAGCGGGTGGACACCCTGCTGGACCCGGGCAGCCCGTTCCTCGAGTTCTCGCCGCTGGCCGCGAACGGCATGTACGACGACGAGTGCCCCGGCGCGGGTGTGATCGCAGGCATCGGCCGGGTCTCCGGCCGCGAGTGCGTCATCGTGGCCAACGATGCCACCGTCAAGGGCGGCACATACTACCCGATGAGTGTGAAGAAGCACCTGCGCGCGCAGGAGATCGCGCTGCAGAACAACCTGCCGTGTCTCTATCTGGTCGACTCCGGCGGCGCCTTCCTGCCCCGCCAGGACGACGTCTTCCCCGATCGCGAGCACTTCGGCCGCATCTTCTTCAACCAGGCCAACCTGAGCGCCAAGGGCATCCCGCAGATCGCCGCGGTGATGGGGTCCTGCACCGCGGGCGGTGCCTACGTCCCCGCGATGAGTGACGAGGCCGTCATCGTCCGCAATCAGGGCACCATCTTCCTCGGTGGCCCGCCGCTGGTGAAGGCCGCGACCGGTGAGGTCGTCACGGCCGAGGACCTGGGCGGCGGTGATCTGCACTCGAAGGTCTCCGGCGTCACCGATCACCTCGCCGAGGACGATCAGGACGCGCTGCGCATCGTGCGCCGGATCGTCGCGACCTTCGGCCCGCGCACGGACCGGCCATGGGACGTGATCCCGACGGTCGAACCGACCGCGCCGCAGGAGGAGCTCTACGACGTCGTCCCGACGGACCCGCGCACGCCCTACGACGTGCACGAGGTGATCACCCGGATCGTGGACGGAGGGGAGTTCCAGGAGTTCAAGGCCGAGTACGGCAAGACCCTGGTCACCGGCTTCGCCCACATCCACGGGCACCCGGTCGGCATCGTCGCCAACAACGGCGTGCTCTTCGCGGAGTCCGCGATGAAGGGCGCCCACTTCATCGAGCTGTGCGACAAGCGCAGCGTGTCGCTGTTGTTCCTGCAGAACATCGCCGGGTTCATGGTCGGCCGCGACTACGAGGCGGGCGGCATCGCCAAGCACGGCGCCAAGATGGTGACCGCGGTGGCGTGCGCGCGCGTCCCGAAGCTCACCGTGGTGATCGGCGGCTCCTACGGCGCAGGCAACTACTCGATGTGTGGACGCGCCTACTCGCCCCGGTTCCTGTGGATGTGGCCGAACGCGCGGATCTCGGTGATGGGCGGCGAGCAGGCGGCCTCGGTGCTGGCCACCGTCCGCAGCGATCAGCTCGACGCCTCGGGCAAGCCCTGGTCGGCCGAGGACGAGGAGTCCTTCAAGGCGCCGATCCGCGCGCAGTACGAGGCGCAGGGAAACCCCTACTATTCGACCGCCCGACTGTGGGACGATGGGATCATCGACCCCGCGGACACCAGAACTGTTCTAGGACTGGCACTTTCAGCGTGCGCTCAGGCGCCGCTCGAGCCGGTCTCCTACGGCGTCTTCAGGATGTGAGTGAGATGACTGAATTTTCCACAGTTCTCGTCGCCAACCGCGGCGAGATCGCGGTCCGCGTCATCCGCACCCTGCGTGCCATGGGCATCCGCTCGGTGGCGGTGTACAGCGAGGCGGACGCGGGCGCGCGACACGTGCGCGAGGCCGACACCGCGGTCCTGCTCGGCCCCGCGGCGGCGCGCGAGAGCTACCTCGACATCGCAAAGGTGGTTGACGCGGCAAAGCGGACGGGCGCCCAGGCGGTGCACCCCGGCTACGGATTCCTCTCCGAGAACGCGGCCTTCGCAGCCGCCCTCGAGAACGCAGGCATCGCCTTCCTCGGACCCTCCGCACGGGCCATCGAGGTGATGGGCGACAAGATCACCGCCAAGAATGCGGTGGCCGAGTTCGATGTCCCGGTGGTGCCGGGCATCGCCCGGCCAGGGCTGACCGACGCCGAGCTGATCGCCGCGGCCGAGGACATCGGATACCCGGTGCTCGTGAAGCCGTCCGCGGGTGGCGGCGGCAAGGGCATGCGCCTGGTCGAGGAGCCGGACAAGCTCGCCGACGCGCTGGCGAGCGCGCGCCGCGAGGCCGCCTCCGCCTTCGGCGACGACACCCTGTTCCTGGAACGGTTCGTGCTGCGCCCCCGGCACATCGAGGTGCAGATCCTCGCCGACACCCACGGAAACGTCGTGCACCTCGGCGAGCGCGAGTGCAGCCTGCAGCGTCGTCACCAGAAGGTCATCGAGGAGGCGCCCTCGCCGCTGCTCGACGAGGCCACCCGCGCCCGGATCGGCGAGGCGGCCTGCAACACCGCGCGGAGCGTCGACTACACCGGCGCGGGGACCGTGGAGTTCATCGTCTCCGCGGACCGCCCCGACGAGTTCTTCTTCATGGAGATGAACACCCGCCTACAGGTGGAGCACCCGGTCACCGAGATGGTCACCGGGCTCGACCTGGTCGAGTGGCAGGTCCGGGTGGCCGCAGGCGAGAAGCTCGGCATCTCCCAGGACGAGATCACCATGACCGGCCACGCCATCGAGGCCCGCGTCTACGCCGAGGACCCCGCCCGCGGCTTCCTGCCAACGGGCGGACTTGTCCTCGACGTCGTGGAGCCGTCCGGCCCCGGTATCCGGGTCGATTCGGGCCTGCGGGCGGGCACCGAGGTCGGCAGCGACTACGACCCGATGCTGTCGAAGGTCATCGCGCACGCCGCCGACCGTGCCGGGGCGCTGCGCAAGCTCGACCGGGCGCTCGCCGACACCGCGGTGCTCGGCGTGGTCACCAACATCGACTTCGCGCGGTTCCTGCTCGCGGACCCCGACGTCGTCGCGGGCCGCCTCGACACCGGCCTGCTCGACCGCAGGCTCGTGGACTACGTCGCGGCGGACGCCTCGGACGCGCAGTTCATCGCCGCCGGCGCGTACCGGTGGCTGACGCGGTGGCCGCAGGGCGCCGAGGCCGACCTGTGGGAGCGGCCGACCGGCTGGCGGGTCGGCACCCCGGCGCCGACCAGCATCCGCCTCGCCTCGCCTACCCGTACCGACCACGTGCGGATCGTCGGCACGCCCGGCGACGCGCTGGTTTCGATGGAGGACGGTGAAACACGAAGGATGACCGCATCATTGGACGGTTCCACGCTGTCGGTCGTGGTGGACGGTCTGCGGGCGAGCTACCTGGTGGCCGCCCACGACGGTCACATCTGGCTCTCGGGCACCGACGGGACCGCGGTCCTGCGCGAGGTTCGGGAAGTCAGCGTCCGCACGGGTGACGCGCACGCGGGGGAGGCCGAGATCACCAGCCCGATGCCGGGTGCGGTCATCGCGGTCGGCGTCGAGCACGGCGCGACCGTCACCGCGGGCACGGCGGTCGTCGTGGTCGAGGCGATGAAGATGGAGCACTCGCTGACCTCTCCCATCGACGGCACCGTCGAACTGCTCGTCGCGGCGGGCGACCAGGTGAAGGTCGACCAGATCCTCGCTCGCGTGATCCCGCACGCACCCGAAACATCAGATAGCTCAGGACAACCCGAACTCGCAGAGACGACCACGAAGGGCGCCGCGTCATGACCGATTACCTCTCCTCCGGATCGCTGCCCGACGAGTACCAGCAGCTCGCGAAGGCGGTCCGCGACTTCGCGCAGACCGTCGTCGCGCCGGTCGCCGCCGAGCACGACGCGAACCACACCTTCCCGTACGAGGTCGTCGCGGGAATGGCCGAGCTGGGCCTGTTCGGCCTGCCGTTCTCCGAGGAGTACGGCGGACAGGGCGGCGACTACTTCGCGCTGTGCCTCGCCCTCGAGGAGCTCGGCAAGGTCGACCAGTCGGTGGCCATCACCCTGGAAGCCGGCGTCTCGCTCGGCGCGATGCCGATCTACCGCTTCGGCAACGAGGCGCAGAAGCAGGAGTGGCTGCCGCAGCTCACGAGCGGCAAGGCGCTGGCCGCCTTCGGCCTCACCGAGCCGGGAGCGGGCAGCGACGCAGGCGGCACCAGGACCACCGCGAAGGAAGACGGCGGCGACTGGATCATCAACGGCAACAAGCAGTTCATCACCAACTCCGGCACCGACATCACCCGCCTGGTCACCGTTACCGCGGTCACTGGTGAGAAGGAGAACGGGAAGAAGGAGATCTCCACCATCCTGGTGCCGACCTCCACGCCGGGATTCACCGCGGAGCCGGCGTACAACAAGGTCGGCTGGAACGCCTCCGACACCCACCCGCTGACCTTCCAGGATGTTCGGGTGCCGCAGGAGAACCTGCTGGGCGAGCGCGGGCGTGGGTACGCGAACTTCCTGCGCATCCTTGATGAGGGCCGGATTGCGATCGCGGCGCTGAGCGTCGGTGCGGCGCAGGGCTGCGTGGACGAGTCGGTCAAGTACGCCAAGGAGCGCGAGGCGTTCGGCAAGCCGATCGGTGCCAACCAGGCCATCGCCTTCAAGATCGCGCGGATGGAGGTGCGCGCGCACGTCGCCCGCACCGCGTACTACGACGCGGCCGCACTCATGCTGGCGGGCAAGCCCTTCAAGAAGCAGGCCTCCATCGCCAAGCTGATCGCCAGCGAGGCCGCGATGGACAACGCCCGCGACGCCACCCAGATCTTCGGCGGCTACGGCTTCATGAACGAGTACCCGGTCGCCCGCCACTACCGGGACAGCAAGATCCTCGAGATCGGCGAGGGCACCACTGAGGTGCAGCTGATGCTGATCGCGCGCGAGGCGGGGCTGTGACCACCCCCGACGACACCAGGCGGGTCGTCCAGCGCGGGCTCTGGTTCGAGGAGTTCGAGACCGACGTCGTCTACGAGCACCGCCCCGGTCGCACCGTCACCGAGGCGGACAACGTCCTGTTCACCACGCTGACGATGAACACCCAGGCGCTGCACCTGGATGCCGCCTTCAGCGAGCAGTTGCCGCCGTTCAACGAGCGGCTGGTGAATTCGATGTTCACGCTGTCCACCCTGGTCGGCCTGTCGGTCGCCCAGCTGACCCAGGGGACGATCGTGGCGAACCTCGGGTTCTCCGAGATCTCCTTCCCCAAGCCGCTCTTCCACGGCGACACCATGTACGCCGAGACGGTGATCACCGACAAGCGGGAGTCGAAGAGCAGGCCCGGCGAGGGCATCATCACCCTGGCGCACACCGCGCGGAACCAGCACGGCGACGTGGTGGCGACGGCGGTGCGCAAGACGCTGGTCAGGAAGAGGCCGTCATGACAGCGAATTCCGGCCACTCCTCGGGGTGGGCACCGCCCGGCCCGGCCTGGCTCTTCTGCCCGGCGGATCGGCCGGAGCGCTACGCAAAGGCCGCGGCCGCCGCGGACGTCGTCATCCTCGACCTCGAGGACGGCGTCGCCCCCGCGGACAAGGCGGCGGCTCGTCGCGCGCTGATCGACACCCCGCTCGACCCCGAGCGCACCGTGGTGCGGATCAACGCGGCAGGCACCGAGGATCAGGCGCTCGACCTGGAGGCGCTGCTGCAGACCCGCTACCCCAGGGTGATGCTGCCCAAGTGCGAGTCGGCGGAACAGGTGCGCTCGCTCGCCCCGCGCGAGGTGATCGCCCTGATCGAGTCCCCGCTCGGCGCCCTGACGGTTGCCGAGTCCGCACAGGTCGCGAATGCGATCGGGGTGATGTGGGGCGCGGAGGACCTGGTCGCGGCGCTCGGCGGGAACGCCAGCCGCCACACCGACGGCTCCTATCGCGATGTGGCCAGGCACGTGCGTTCCGGTTCGCTGCTCGCGGCAAAGGCGCACGGCCGGTTCGCGCTGGACTCGGTCTATCTCGACATCAAGGACCTCGATGGCCTGCGCGCCGAATCCCTCGACGCGGTCGCGGTCGGGTTCGACGCCAAGGTGGCCATCCATCCGAGTCAGGTCGCGGTGATCCGGGCCGCCTATGAACCGAGCGCGGAGGACCTCGCCTGGGCGCGCCGGGTGCTCGCCGCGGTGTCCGAGGAGCGCGGGGTCTTCGCCTTCGAGGGGAAGATGGTGGACGCGCCGGTGCTTCGGCACGCGGAGGCGATCGTCCGCCGGAGTGAATCGTTGTGAACAGTTCAGTCGCCGAGAAATCTGAAGGCACTGAGAAATGTGAAGGGAACAGCAAGCTGATGTCCGAGTCCACTGTCATCGTCGCCGGAGCCCGTACCCCGATGGGGCGGCTCCTCGGTTCGCTGAAGGGCTTTTCCGGATCCGATCTCGGTGGCGTCGCCATCAAGGGCGCGCTGGAGAAGGCGGGCGTCGCGCCCGAGAGTGTCGAGTACGTGATCATGGGCCAGGTGCTCACCGCGGGCGCCGGTCAGATGCCCGCCCGCCAGGCCGCCGTTGCCGCAGGCATCCCCATGGACGTGCCTGCCCTGTCCATCAACAAGGTGTGCCTGTCCGGCGTCGACGCCATCGCGCTCGCCGACCAGCTGATCCGCGCGGGCGAGTTCGACATCGTGGTCGCGGGCGGCCAGGAGTCGATGAGCCGCGCGCCGCACATGCTCGAGAAGAGCCGCGAGGGCTTCAAGTACGGCGACGTCACCCTGCGTGACCACATGGCGTACGACGGCCTGCACGACATCTTCACCGACCAGGCGATGGGGCTGCTGACCGAGCAGGTCAACCAGCAGGAGGCCAGCCACATCACGCGCGAGGAGCAGGACGCGTTCGCGGCCGCCTCGCACCAGAACGCCGCCCGCGCCTGGAAGAACGGCCTGTTCGACAACGAGGTCGTGCCGGTGGAGATCCCGCAGCGCAAGGGCGACCCGATCGTCTTCGCCGAGGACGAGGGCATCCGCGCCGACACCACCGTCGAGTCCCTGAGCACGCTGCGCCCGGCCTTCAGCAAGGTCGGCACCATCACCGCGGGCTCGGCCTCGCCGATCTCCGACGGCGCCGCCGCGGTGGTCGTGATGAGCAAGGCCAAGGCGGAGGAGCTGGGCCTGAGCTGGATCGCCGAGATCGGCGCCCACGGCGTCGTCGCAGGCCCGGACTCCACCCTGCAGTCGCAGCCCGCCCGCGCGATCGCGAAGGCCTGTGCGAAGGAGGGCATCGCGCCAACCGATCTCGACCTCGTCGAGATCAACGAGGCCTTCGCGGCCGTCGGCATCGCGTCCACGCGGGAGCTCGGCCTCGACCCGGCCAAGGTCAACGTGAACGGCGGTGCGATCGCCGTCGGACATCCGCTCGGCATTTCCGGCGCGCGGATCGCCCTGCACCTGGCGCTGGAACTGCAGCGCCGCGGCGGTGGCGTCGGCGCGGCCGCGCTGTGTGGCGGCGGCGGTCAGGGTGACGCCCTGATCATCCGGGTCCCGAAGAAGTGACAGGCGAGGGCGAGGGCGACGGCCGGTTCGACGCCGGCCTCGCCGTCCGGCGTGAGGTGATGGGCGACGACTTCGTCGACCGCGCGCTGACCCGCGACCTCGGCACCGACAGTGAGGCGATCCAGCGGCACATCACCGAGACGGTGTGGGGTTCGGTCTGGACCCGCGACGGTCTGAGTCGGCGGGACCGCAGCCTGCTGAACCTGGGCATGCTGACGGCGCTGCGCGCGGAATCGGAGCTGCGTGGACACGTCCGCGGGGCACTCAGGAACGGCCTGAGCCGCGAGGAGATCACCGAGACGATCATCCACACCAGCGGGTACTGCGGCGCGCCTGCCGCGCTCGCCGCGATGCGCGTGGTGCAGGAGGTCCTCACCGAGGACCTGGGCCCGAAACAGACTGACTGAGAGAGGACGAACCGCATGGAATCGCTTCAGCCGCAGTGGGAACCGACACGCGACGACGTGCGGAACGCCCGGATCACCGACTTCGCCTCGTGGGTGGAGCGGGAGCGCTCGGTGTCCCTGCCCGACTACCACTCGCTGTGGCGATGGTCGGTCGAGCATCTCGACGATTTCTGGCGGTCGGTCTGGGACTACTTCGGGCTCAGGTCCGCGACACCGGTCGGCGAGGTGCTCGCGCAGGACCGGATGCCCGGTGCGGTGTGGTTCCCCGGGGTCCGGCTCAACTACGTGGACCAGGTGCTGCGCAACGAGCGTTCGGACCGGCCTGCCATCGTCTACTCCGGTGAGACGGCCTCCGAGGACGTCACCGTGTCCTGGGCGGAGCTGCGCAGGCAGGCGGGTGCGCTCGCCGCGACCCTGCGGGCGAATGGCGTCGGTCCCGGCGACCGGGTGGTCGGTTACCTGCCGAACATCCCGGAGACCGTCGTGGCCTTCCTCGCGACGGCGAGCCTCGGCGCGGTCTGGGCGGCCTGCGGCCAGGACTACTCGGTCCCGGCCGCCCTCGACCGGCTTGGCCAGCTCGAACCGTCGGTGCTCATCGCCGCGGACGGCTACCGCTTCGGCGGCAAGCAGCACGACCGCCGCGACTCGATCGCGGAACTGCGGGCAGGGATGCCGAGCCTGACGACTACCGTGCTGGTGCGGCGGCTCGGTGCGGCCGTCGACTCCGAGGCCGGTGAGACCGAGGGTGTCGTGTCGTGGGCGGCGGCGACCGCGGGCGAGGCGCCGCTCGAACCGGTGGACGTCGACTTCGACCATCCGCTCTGGGTGGTGTTCTCCTCCGGCACCACCGGCCTGCCGAAGGGGATCGTGCACGGGCACGGGGGTGTGATCCTCGAGCACCTGAAATCGGTTGCCCTGCAGATGGACATCGGGCCCGAGGACACCTTCTTCTGGTACACCAGCCCGAGCTGGATGATGTGGAACTTCCAGGTTGCCGGACTGCTGGTCGGCGCAACCATCGTCTGCTTCGACGGCAACCCCGGCTACCCGGACGTCGATTCGCTGTGGGCACTCACCGCGCGGCACCGGGCCACCGTGCTCGGCACCAGTCCGGGTTACGTGCTCGCCTGCGCGAAGGCGGGCGTGGTCCCGCGTCGCGACCACGACCTGAGCGCGCTGCGCACGGTGGGGATCACCGGATCGACCCTGCCTGCGTCGTCCTCGCTGTGGATCGCCGAGAACGTCGGTGTGCCAGTGGCTTCCATCACGGGCGGCACGGACGTGGTCTCCGCATTCATCGGCGGCGCGCGCACCGTCCCGGTCTGGCCGGGCGAACTGTCCGCGCCCTTCCTCGGGGTCGCGCTCGAGGCCTACGACGAGGGCGGCGTGCCCATCCGTGGGGATGTCGGGGAACTGGTCATCACCCAGCCGATGCCGTCCATGCCGATCCGATTCTGGAACGACCCCGACGGAAAGCGTTACCACGACGCGTACTTCGACGACTTCCCCGGAGTGTGGCGGCACGGCGACTGGATCACCATCACCGAGCGGGGGAGCGTGCTGATGCACGGCCGCTCGGACTCGACCCTCAACCGCAACGGGATCCGGATGGGCAGCGCCGACATCTACCAGGCCGTCGAACGCCTGCCCGAGATCACCGAGGCGCTCGTCATCGGGGCCGAGCAGCCGGACGGCGGGTACTGGATGCCGCTGTTCGTGGTGCTCGCGGACGGGGCCGTGCTCGACGGTGCGCTCGAGGACCGGATCAAGTCGACGATCCGCGAGCAGGCGTCGCCGCGGCACGTCCCCGACGAGATCATCGCGGCGCCCGGTGTCCCGCACACCCGCACCGGCAAGAAGCTCGAGGTGCCGATCAAGCGGATGTTCCAGGGTGCCGACGCGGACCGGATCCTCGACCGGAGTGCGATCGACGCCCCCGAGCTCATCGACTGGTACCTCCAGCAGAAGCGCTGACCCCGCGGCGGGTGTGCGGCTCGCCAAGAGCGGGGAGACTGGGGGCATGGCCCCTGGTTGGTGGGTCGTGCGGACCGCGCTGGTCGCGGTGGCCGTGGTCGCCGCGCTGCTGGTCGCTCTGTGGGTGTGTCAGCGTCGGCTGATCTACCTCCCCGGCGGCGCCGCGCCGGGGCAGGCGGCGCACGTGATCGACGGCGCCGAGGACGTCTGGTTGACCACGTCCGACGGTCTCCGGCTCGGCGCCTGGTACGTGCCGCCTACCGCCACCGATCGTGGCGTGACCGTTCTCGTCGCGAATGGCAATGCGGGGAACAGGGCCGATCGTGCGCCCCTTGCCCGCGCGCTGGCCCGGGCAGGGTTCGGGACGCTGCTCTTCGACTACCGCGGGTACGGCGGCAACCCAGGGCGGCCAAGCGAAGACGGACTGGCCCTCGATGTCCGGGCCGCCCGTCGCCACCTCGTCGACGAGAGGGCGGTGCCGCAGGAGCGGCTCCTGTATTTCGGCGAGAGCCTGGGGACGGGCGTCGTCGCCGAGCTCGCGACGGAGCACCGACCGGCCGGCCTGATGTTGCGCTCGCCGTTCGTCGACCTGGCCACTCTCGGTCAACGGCACTACCCGTTTCTGCCGGTCCGGCTCCTGCTGTGGGACAACTTCCCGGTGGCGGAGTCCGTCGCGCGGATCGATGCGCCGACGACCGTCGTCTACGGCACCGCCGACACGATCGTCCCGCCCGACCACAGTGAGCTGGTCGCCGAATGCGCCGCCGGACCCGTCGTGCGGGTTGTCGTGCCGGGGGCCGGGCACAACGACGCCGAACTGGTCGGTGGCGCGGAGGTGGTCGGGGCCCTCGTGGAACTGGCCATGCGGGCGGTCGGGCCGTGACGCGCCCGATTCGGTGACCGCGGAGCGGGAACCGGGCTGGACGGAATTCGTCGCAGGGTGCAACGAAAATCCCCGTTCCGCCGAAATTGCGTCGCGCATTCCCATACGCTTCCGCCAACTCGCTGCCTACCTCGAAGGACGCACTGTGAAACTGAAGAGACTCGCCCCCGCACTCGCCTCGCTCGCCGCAGTCAGCCTCGTCGTAGCCGGCTGTAGCGGCGACAGCGGCGCGGAATCGACGGAAGGCGCCGCGACCGGTCAGCCGATCAAGGTGGGGCAGATCGTTCCCATCGAGTCCGCCGGACTGTCCGTCGCCACCCAGGCCGCAGGCATGACCGCCTCCATCGACGCGCTGAACTCCCGCGGCGGTGTCGGCGGCCGCCCGCTCGAACTGATCCAGTGCGACTCGACGGGTGATCCCAACAAGGAAGTCGACTGCGCGAACAAGATGGTCTCGGAGGGGGTCGTCGCCACCCTCGCGGACTTCACGCCCACCTCGGCGGAATCGGTGTCGCAGATCCTCCAGACCGCGGGGATCCCGCGAATCGGCCTGAACCCGATGAACATTGCCGACTTCACCGCGCCCAACGTGTTCACCCCGTTCTCCGGCTCGCTGCTGACGCTGTACGGGCTCGTGGACACCCTTGTCGCCGAGGGCAAGACCAAGCTCTCGCTGATGCGCCCCGACGTCCCGGTCGCGGCGATGCTCATCCAGTTGCTCGGGCCTGCGGTGCAGGCCAAGGGCGCCGAGATCGTCAACGAGGTCGCGGTCGGCGCCGGTGCCACCGATTACACCCAGTTCGTCGTCGCGGCCGAACGCAACGACGCACAGGGCGTGATCATGGCCCTGACCGCCAACGAGTCCAACCAGATCGCCGAGTCATTTGATCAGCTCGGGTCCAAGCTGAGCTTCGGCAACGCCGCCACCTCGTTCACCCAGGCGGACCTGCAGAATCTGGGTGCGTTCGCCACCACCGCGGTGTACACCAGCCCGATCCCGGCGCCGTCGTCGAGCACCGAGGACTTCCCAGGACTCGAGCCGTTCCTCGCGGACATGGAGGCCTCCGGTGAGCAGGGCCTGGAAAGGGAGAATCTCGCTGGTACGGAACTGTTCTCGTGGCTCTCGGTCCGCGCGTTCAGCCAGGTGGCCGAGGGGCTCGGTTCCGTCAACCCCAACACCGTGATGCAGGGTTTCGAAACCGCCAAGGACCTGGACATGCTGGGCCTGGTGCCGGCATGGACCCCGGGCGCGGTCGAGCCGTTCGGGATCTTCCAGCGGGTGTCGAACTCGATGATGTACCGGATGAAGTTCGACGGTGACACGGTGATCACCGATCCCAAGCAGTACGACCTGCGCGGTCAGTAGTTCGGTCGGCGCGGTCCCGGCGGTGACGCCGGGAC
>NZ_JBSGTR010000068.1:0-30443 GCF_053607505.1 Rhodococcus sp. NPDC055112 | reverse complement strand
TCTAGGATTGTCTGGCGCCTACGTCCAACCTCGTGTCCCGCGCCTCTCGGCCGGGTCGGTGTCCGTGTCGCTCTGACTCGACAAAAGTTACGCGAACAAGAACACAGCGTCAAATCCCCAGGTCAGCTGCATGCGTCGCGGAACTCCCGCAGGTCGCGGGCCGCACGCACCGCCCTGGGGGCGCGAATCCATCGAATCACATCGATGTGACGCGCGCCACCCCTGGCGATCGACTCAGGCGGGCAGTACCTGGATGCCTGCGAAGTTCCGCTTGCCGCGACGGATGACCAGCCACTGTCCGTGCAGGAGGTCGGTCGCCTGCGGCTCCCAGTCCTCGGCGCTGATGCGCTGGTTGTTCACCGACGCACCGCCCTCCTTGACGGCCCGGCGCGCCGCGCCCTTGCTCTCACAGAGACCGCTGGTCACCAGCAGGTCGACGATGGTCGTCGCGTCGCCGGGACGCACCTGCGCGACCGCCGCCTCGCTCAGCGCGGCGGCGAGGGTCGACTCGTCCAGTTCGGCCAGCTCGGCCTTGCCGAACAGTGCCTGGCTGGCGTGCTCGACGGCGGCGGTGTTGTGCTCGCCGTGCACCAGTGTCGTCATCTCCGCGGCGAGCCGGCGCTGCGCCGCCCTGGCCTGCGGCCGCGTGAGCGTCTGCTCCTCCAGCTCGGCGAGCTCCTCCTGCGTGAGAAAGGTGAACCAGCGCAGGTAGCGGACGACGTCAGCGTCCGCGGTGTTCACGAAGTACTGGTACCAGGCGTAGGGACTGGTCATCTCCGGGTCGAGCCACAGGCTGCCGCCACCGGTCGACTTGCCGAACTTCTTGCCGTCGGCCGAGGTGACCAGCGGGACCGTGAGCGCGTGCACCGACTCCCCGTCCACCCGTCGGTTGAGCTCGACGCCGGCGATGATGTTTCCCCACTGATCGGACCCGCCGACCTGGAGCGTGCAGCCGTACTCGCGGCGGAGCTGCAGGTAGTCGTTCGCCTGCAGCAGCATGTAGCTGAACTCGGTGTACGACATGCCGTCCGAGTCGAGCCTGCGCTTGACCGTGTCCCGCGCCAGCATGACGTTGACCGAGAAGTGCTTGCCGACATCGCGCAGGAAGTCGATGGCGGTCAGCTTGCCGGTCCAGTTCATGTTGTTCTCGATGACGGCGGCGCCGGGACCCTCGAACTCGACGAAGCGCTCGAGCTGGGCGCGGATGCGTCCCGCCCACTCGGCGACGGTGTCGGCGGAGTTCATGGTGCGCTCCCCCACGTCGCGCGGATCACCGATCAGCCCGGTCGCACCGCCCGCGAGCACGATCGGTCGGTGGCCGGCCATCTGGAATCGCTTCAGCGCGAGCAGCGGCACCAGGTGACCGGCGTGCAGGCTGGGGCCGGTGGGGTCGAAGCCGGCATAGAGCGTGACCGGACCGGCATCGGCGTCGCGTCGCAGCGCGTCGATATCCGTGGATTGCTGGATGAGGCCACGCCAGTGGAGTTCGTCGATGATGTTCGCAGTCACGCCTTCGATTCTCTCGCACCAGGGACGACGGGTGCACGCGGGCTGCGACGGTAGGTGGAAACCGCGGAGGAGGCGGGATCCCACAGCCGCCAGGCCCACTCGGCTGCCCGACTCACCCCGACGCGCGGACCCTCGGCGTGCTCGGGCAGCGGATCGAGCCGCAACCGAATCGCGGACCCGGCGGCAAAGAGATCGGTTCCGTTGTCCGCCAGGGTGATTCCGAGTGCCTGGCCGAGTTTTCCCGGCCCCCGCGCCAGGTCGCGATGGCGCTTGTCCTGGCCACGGCGCCGACGCACGATGTCCTCGCCCTCGATCACCTCGGCAGCCCTGAGCAGGACCGCGCCCGCGGTACCGACACCCGCGCACGAGACGTTCATGCACAGGTGCAGCCCGTGACTGAGGTAGACGTACAGCCGGCCGGCGGGCCCGAACATCACGGCGTTGCGCGGAGTCGGCCCCGGATAGGAATGCGCGGCCGGGTCCGGCCACGGCCCCGCGTCGTCGCTGCCGTACGCCTCGACCTCGACGACTCGCACCGTGACGCCGCCGGTGGTGAGTCGGGCCCCGAGCACCAGACGTGCCGCCGTGAGGGGGTCCGCGGCGGCCAGCTCTCGCTCCGACATCTCGCCGATTGTGCCTCGAAGTCGTCCCCGCCGGGGTGTTGACACCCCACCCACAACGGGCAGAGAATTCATCCAAGGATGATTTCATCACTCGATGAATTGAGGCTCCGATGCCCGAATCGACGGCTCGCCCGGCGATCGAGATCTCCGATCTCGTCGTCCGCCGCGGCAGAAACGAAGTGCTGCACACGCTCAACCTGAACGTCAGGAGCGGTTCCATCACCGGCCTGCTCGGCCCCTCCGGCTGCGGCAAGACGACCCTGATGCGGGCGATCGTGGGAACACAGATCGTCGAATCGGGCTCGGTCACCGTGCTCGGCGAGCCCGCAGGCTCCGCCTCGCTGCGGCACCGGGTCGGGTACGTCACCCAGTCGCCCACCGTCTACCTCGACCTCTCGGTCCGCGACAACGTCCGGTACTTCGCCGCCCTGTACGGCCGTCCGGCGGCCACCGCCGCCGAGGCCATCGACGCAGTCGCGCTCGGCGGCTACTCCGATCAACCGGCCGGGCAGCTCTCCGGCGGCCAGCGCGCCCGGGTGTCCCTCGCCTGCGCCCTGGTCGGAAATCCGGAACTGCTCATCCTGGACGAACCGACCGTCGGGCTCGATCCGGTGCTGCGCGCCGACCTGTGGGATCGGTTTGCCGATCTGGCGGCAGGCGGCACCACGCTGCTCGTCTCCAGTCACGTGATGGACGAGGCCGAACACTGCCCGGAGCTGCTGCTCCTGCGCGAGGGCAGCGTGATCGCGCAGCTCAGCCCCGACGAGCTGCGCACCGAAACCGGACAGTCCAGCCTCGAGCACGCCTTCCTCACCCTGATCCGCACCCGCACCGTGGGAGCGCAGCAGTCATGAACGCGCGGATCTACACCGCCAGCACCGGACGGATCCTCCGCCAGCTCCGCGCCGATCACCGGACCGTCGCGATGATCCTGCTGGTCCCGGCACTGCTGATGACGCTGCTCTACTTCCTCTACGTGAACGTGCCGACGCCGCCCGGCGAGCAGTCGCTGTTCGATCGGATCGCGATCACCATGCTGGGGATCCTCCCGTTCGTGGTGATGTTCCTGGTCACCTCCATCGCGATGCAGCGCGAACGGAGCTCGGGCACCCTCGAACGGCTGCTCACCACCCCGATGTCCAAGCTGGACCTGCTCGGCGGCTACGGCACCGCGTTCTCGCTCGCCGCCGCGGCGCAGGCGGCGCTCGCCTGCCTGGTGACGTTCGGGCTCCTCGGTCTCACCACGGCGGGCAGTGTCGGGCTGGTGGTGCTGATCGCGGTGCTCGACGCGGTGCTCGGCGTCGCGCTGGGACTGCTGTGCAGCGCCTTCGCCCGGACCGAGTTCCAGGCGGTCCAGTTCATGCCGGTGATCGTCATCCCGCAGCTGTTCCTGTGCGGCCTGCTGGTGCCGCGCGACCAGCTGCCGCAGTGGCTGGAATGGATCTCGAACGTAATGCCGCTGAGCTACGCCGTCGAGGCCCTGCAGCAGGTCGCGCGGTACCCCGGCAGCACCGCGATGATGTGGCGCGACCTCGGCGTCGTCGCCGGCTTCGCGGTCGTGGCGCTGTGCCTCGCCGCGGCGACGCTGCGCAGGCGAACGCCATGACCTCCCGCAGCCCCGCCGGGGCGGTGGCTCGATCCGGACGCAGGCCCGGCAATCCGGACACCAAGGAGCTCATCCTCACCGCAGCCCGGAATCAGTTCGCGGACACCGGCTTCGAGAGGACCTCGGTGCGCGCGATCGCCGCGGAGGCCGGTGTGGACTCGGCCCTGGTGCACCACTACTTCGGTACCAAGCGTGCGCTGTTCCTCGCCGCGGTCGACATGCCGGTGGATCCCCAGGTGATCCTGGGGACGGTGCTCGGCGCCCAGGACGGGGAGATCGGCGAGCTGCTGCTGCGCGGCGTGCTCGGGGTCTGGGAGTCGCCGCAGGGCACCGCCGTGCTGGCCGCCTTCCGCGCCGCGATCTCCGGCGAGTCGACGGGCCTGGTGAGCAACTTCCTCACCGAGGTGATCCTGCGCGAACTCGTCGGGCGGTTCGACGACCCACCGGGAAGCGGCCCACTGCGGGCCACCCTGGTCGCATCGCAACTGTCCGGGCTGCTGATCACCCGGTATCTGCTCCGGCTCGAACCGATCGCCTCGCTGTCCGTCGACGAGGTCGTCGTCCTGATCGGCCCCACGGTGCAGCGCTACCTGACCGGGGCGGTGGACTGACCTAGCCTGCGGCCGGGCCGCCGGCGCGCGCGAGCAGCGTTTCGTGCTCGTCGTCTCCCACGCTCCGCGCCTCGTCCACCAGCAGGACCGGGATGCCGTCCTCGATGGGGTACGCGCGGCGCAGCCGAGGGTTGTAGAGCAACTCGTCGCCGACGAGCAGCAGGGGACCCTTGTCCTGCGGGCAGGCCAGGATGCTCAGCAGGGTGGGATCAAGCGCCACGGAAGGTCCTCTCGAGCGTACGAAGGGTGCGGTCGGCAACAGCCGATGTCGTCGGTAACGCTACCCGGCTACCCGGTCAGTGCCCGACTCCCCTGCTCCTTCAGCTCCGCGATCACCGCCCGGGTCAGGCGGCGATAGCCGTCCTTCTCCGGGTCGTAGTACCACGAGCGCACACCGGGCTTCGGCAGTCCGGCCGCCTTGAGCGCGCTACGCCTCGGCCGGTACGAATTGCTGATCGCGATCTCCTGGACGACGTGGATCAGATCCGGGCGCTGCGCGGGCTCGAGGTCGGCGAGGGCATCCGCCAGATCGACTGCACTGAGCGAACTGTCGGGGAGCAGTGTCAGGGCGGCCACCGCCAGCTCCTCGTCCCCGACGACGACCCCGTAGGCCACAGCGCTGTCCACGCGCTCGATCCCGCCGAGGGCGTCGACGATCGGCTGCCCGAACACCGGGCCGCGCTTGGCCCGGACCACGGCGTTCTTCTCGTCCATCATCCAGTAGTCGCCGTCGGCGTCCATGGTGAACAGGTGCTCGGTCGGCACCCAGGCATCGCCCGCGCCGAACACCCCGCGCATCGCGCCGCTGATCGCCTCGTTGTGGGTCGCGTGACCGAGCAGCAGCCCGACCTCCCCCACCCCGCACTCACGAACCAGCCCCTCGTCGTCGACCAGGTACTCGCCGCGGACCGGGTCGTACGCGGCAATCCGGACCGGGGTGCTACCGGGCAGCGGGCGTCCCTTCGAGCCCGGCTTGGCACCCGAGACGTTCGCGAGGACCACCGCGCCCTCCGTGGAGGCATAGAACTCGAGGACCTGCGCCGGCTCGAATCGCTCCATCGTCCGCAGCCACAGGCCGCGCGGCATGCCGGAACCGATGAACAGGCGGATCGGGTGCCCGGGTCCGATGGGCAGGTCCTCGCAGTTCACCAGCTCACGCATCATCGTCCACGTGTAGGCGACCACGGTCACGCCGTAGCGGTGCACCTCGGCGGCGAACTGCGCGGGATCGAGACCCCGGGTCAGCGCGATCCTCGAGCCACCGGCGATCGCGCCGCCGAGCGTGGCCAGGAGTACGGACGAATGGTAAAGCGGAGCAATCGAATACACCGTGTCACCGCGGCCCAGATTCGCCGCTGTCGCGGTACCGAAGGCGGACAGCGCCCAGCGGTGGTTGGTGATGTGCTTCGCCTCGAGATGGCCGCCGGACCGGCTCAGCAACACGAAGGCGAGCTCCTGTGCGCGTCCGGGGTTCGGTCGGTACCACGCCGGCAACTTCACCTTCGACGGGTCGATCTTCTCGAGATCGATTGTGGCCGAGTCTGGTTCGGTTTCCAGAACCCGCGACTCACCGCCACCGAGGACCAGCACGTCGACCCCGAGCGAGGTGGCGGAGCGCAGGTTGTCCGGGTCCGTGATGATCGTCTGGACCCCGCCGAGGCGCACCGACGCGGACAGGTCGGCGGTCGGCGGCAGCATGACGACGACGGCGCCGATCCGCGAAAGCGCCGCGATCGCGATGAGCGCGCTCGGCCTGGTCTCCATGAGCACGCCGATGCGTTCGGCGGGACGGACGCCCGTCGAGATCAGCCCCCGCACCACGTTGTCGATCCGGGTGTTGACGGCCTCGTTGGTGTACACCCGGTCGTCGAACAGGAAGCACTCGCCCTTCGGCGACTTGGCGCCCGCCTCGGCCAGCAGCTTGCCGAGCGAGATCGTCGTGTGCGGCTGGATCTGCCCGAGCCTGGCCAACCGGGGCAGCACCCGGATCGCCTCGGCGGACAATTCCCTTGTTCCGCGCATCGTGTGCGAGGTGATGTCCAGCACGCCCCTGGTGATCCCGACGCCCACCTCGGCGATGGACGCCCCGGTGTGCAGGATCCGATCACTCACCGAGACCCCGGTCTCCGTCGCAGGCTGATCCTCATAGGTCATCTCGTCGACGGTCTCGGGTCGGGGCCCGAGCCCCTCCCGCCAGCGCACCCATTCGCCCGCGGTCGGCCAGGTCTGGGTGGCCGCGGCGGACCCGACGACGAGCCCGAAGTGGCCTGCACGCAAGGTGGATTCGAAGACCTCGGCACGCGGTGCCGCCTTCCGGATGCCGCGCACCGCCACGGGCTGGCCGATGTCGTCGACCTCACCGACGAAGGCAAGGATCGGGCAGCTCAGCTCCGCGAGGGTGACCAGCCGCTCCTGGATGACGAAGCCGCCGGACATCATCCGGTTGTGCACGATGAACTGCTTGAGCAGTTCCGCGACGGCCGGGCCCGACCAGGCGACCCATCCCTCGGTGGCCAGGAAGCGCCGCTGCTGCTCGCGCGGCAGCAGGGCCTCCCGGTCGTGCAGCTGACGCAGGAAGTCGAGCCGGGACTTCGCGGTCTTGACGGGGTCGAGCAGCTGAAAGCCCGTGCGCGCCATCCATCCCGCGATCGAGAGCCGGGTGAACACGTGATCGGCGAGGAAGTCGGCGGCCCTGGTCGCGACGCCCTCGGGGATGCCGAGCGGGAGCGCCGCGAGCGTGTCGACGGGTGCCCCGAAGGTGATCACGCTGGCCAGGTTCTTGCACCGCCTGTAGGCGGCGGCCTGGTAGCAGAACATTCCGCCCTGTGAGTACCCGGCGAGGTGCACGTCCCGGCCGGTGTGCTCGTGCACCCGGTCGATGATGTCGCTGATGGCGACGACGTGGTCGGCCAGTGTGCGGTTCCAGCCGCCGTCCTCGCTGTCCGGCGACCCGAAGTCGACCACCCACGGATCGAGACCCATCGCGTGCAGGACACCGACGGCGCCCTGGTCCTGCGCGACGTCGTATACGTCCGCCGACATCATCATCGGCGGCACGAGCACGATCGGCGGCCGGGAGCCGTCGGCGGCCTCGTCCGCGAAGTACCGGCGCAGCCGGAACATCGGCTCCCGCTCGACGACCCGGAACTGCGAGGGACGGGCTTCCGTCTCCAGGCCACCCAGCCGAATCACCTCGAGGCCGTTCTGAGCGGTGGCCACGACACGACGCACCGAGCCGTTCAGAACCTCTGGATACCAACTCACTTCTGCGTCCCCCCAAGGGATGATCGATGGTGACTCAGATCACACTATATTCCCCGCGCGCGGCCGGTGAACGCACCCCGCCGCACGCTCTCGTCGGGGTGACTCACCGGCCGATCCAGGCGCGCCGCACGCGCGAGGACTCGCGGACGCCGCCGAGCTGGCGGGCGACCTGTACACCGGCGGTGCCACCCCGCGCGTTACGCGACGCGATCGAACCCGCGACCGTGAGAACCTCCCGCACCGCGGGCGTCAGCGCCGGATCCACGGCCGCCAGCTCCTCGTCGGTCAGCTCCTCGAGCCCGACTCCCCTGCCCTCGGCGACCCGGACGCAGGCGCCGGCCGCCTCGTGCGCGACCCGGAACGGAACACCCTGCCGCACCATCCATTCCGCGATGTCGGTGGCGAGCGTGAACCCGGCCGGGGCCAGCTCCGCCATCCGATCGGTGTGGAACTCGAGGGTCGAGACCAGACCGGTGATCGCGGGCAGCAACAGCTCGAGCTGCGCCACCGAGTCGAACACCGGCTCCTTGTCCTCCTGCAGGTCCCGGTTGTACGCCAGCGGCTGAGCCTTGAGCGTCGCGAGCAGGCCGGTGACGTTTCCGATCAGCCGGCCCGCCTTGCCGCGCGTCAGCTCCGAGACGTCCGGGTTCTTCTTCTGCGGCATGATCGACGAACCGGTCGACCAGGCGTCGGCGAGGGTGATGTAGCCGAACTCAGGGGTGCTCCAGATGATGACCTCCTCGGCCATCCTGGAGAGATCGACCGCGATCATCGCGAACACGAACGCCGCCTCAGCCGCGAAGTCCCGCGACGAGGTGGCATCGATGGAGTTCTCCGCGGAGGAGTCGAAGTTCAGCTCCGCCGCGATGGCCTCCGGATCGAGCCCGAGCGACGAACCGGCCAGTGCGCCCGAACCGTACGGGGACACCGCCGCCCGCTTGTCGAAGTCCTCCAGGCGCTGCACGTCGCGCAGCAGCGGGTGCGCGTGCGCCAGCAGGTGGTGCGCGAGCAGCACCGGCTGCGCGGCCTGCAGGTGCGTCTTGCCCGGCATCACCGCGTCGGGATGCGCGGCCGCCTGGGTGGCCAAGGCGTCGACCACGTCGAGCACCCCGGCCGCCACCCGGCGGGCCGCGTCGCGCAGCCACATCCTGAACAGGGTGGCCACCTGGTCGTTGCGGGACCGTCCGGCACGCAGGCGTCCGCCGACCTCGGGGCCGACCCGTTCGATGAGACCGCGTTCGAGCGCTCCGTGCACGTCCTCGTCGGACTCCGCGGGCGCGAACGCGCCACTGGCCACGTCCGCGCCGAGCCGGTCGAGGCCGTCCAGCATGGTGGCCAGGTCGGCGTCACCGAGCAGCCCGGCCGCGTGCAGCACCTTCGCGTGCGCCTTGGAGGCACGCACGTCGTAGGGCGCGAGCACCCAGTCGAAGTGCGTGGACTTGCTCAGCGCCGCCATGGCGGCGGCCGGTCCGGACTCGAACCGGCCGCCCCAGAGGGCGCCTTCGTTGGTGCCGTGCGCGTCGCTCATGACCTAGAGACCCAGGTCGCGCTTCGCCGCGACCTTGGAGGACAGGCCGTGGATGTTGACGAAGCCCTTGGCGTAGGACTGGTCGAACGAGTCGCCCTCGTCGTAGGTGGCGAGGTTGAAGTCGTAGAGCGACTCCGGGCTGCGGCGACCGTTGACGGTGATCGCGCCGCCGTGCAGGAACAGCCGGATGTCACCGGTGACCCGCTCCTGGGTCTTGGCGACGAACGAGTCCAGCGCGTCCTTGAGCGGGGAGAACCACAGGCCGTCGTAGACCAGCTCCGACCAGCGCTGCTCCATCTGACGCTTGTAGCGACCGAGCTCGCGCTCGAGGGTGACGTGCTCGAGCTCCTGGTGCGCGGTGATGAGCACCATGGCGCCGGGCGCCTCGTAGATCTCGCGGCTCTTGATGCCGACGAGACGGTCCTCGACCACGTCGAGGCGGCCGACACCCTGGGCACCGGCGCGCTTGTTGAGCTCCTGGATGGCCTCGAGCACGGTGACCGGCTTGCCGTCGATCGCGACGGGCTTGCCCGCCTCGAAGCTGATGATCAGCTCGTCGGGTGCGTTCCAGTTGACCGTGGGGTCCTGGGTGTAGTCGTAGACGTCCTTGGTCGGCGCGTTCCACAGGTCCTCGAGGAACCCGGTCTCCACGGCGCGGCCCCACACGTTCTGGTCGATCGAGAACGGCGACTTCTTGGAGACGTTGATCGGGATGTTGTTCTCTTCGGCGAACTTGATCGCCTTCTCGCGGGTCCACGCGTAGTCGCGGACCGGTGCGATGACCTCGAGGTCGGGCGCGAGGGCGCCGAAGCCGACCTCGAAGCGGACCTGGTCGTTGCCCTTGCCGGTGCAACCGTGCGAGACCACCGTGCCACCGTGGGCGCGCGCGGCCTCGACGATGTGCTTGACGATCAGGGGGCGGCTGATGGCCGAGACCAGCGGGTACCGGTCCATGTACAGCGCATTGGCCTGGATCGTCGGCAGGCAGTACTCGTTCGCGAACTCGTCGCGGGCGTCGACCACGACGGACTCCACCGCGCCGCAGTCGAGGGCACGCTGACGCACGACCTCCATGTCCTCGCCGCCCTGGCCGAGATCGATGGCGACGGCGACGACCTCTTTGCCCGTCTCCTTGCCGATCCAGCTGATGGCCACCGAGGTGTCCAGCCCGCCCGAGTAGGCGAGTACGACGCGTTCAGCCATGGTCTTTGTGCTCCTTCAGGTTGTAACTCTTCACAAGATCTTCAGTTGTCAGCCGACGGATTCGAAACCGTCAGGCGAGTTTCTCGATCATCTCCGCCAGCTGTGCGCCGGTGAGTGGTTCGCGGGCGATCACAAGAATGGTGTCATCCCCGGCAATGGTTCCGACAACCTCGGGCAGCGAAGCCCGGTCGAGGGCGCTCGCGAGGTAGTGCGCGGCACCAGGCGGCGTCCGCAGGACCGCAAGGTTTCCGCTGGCATCGGTGGACACCAGCAGCTCGCCGAGCAGCCGCGAGAGCCGGTCGGTGCCGCCAGACACCCCGCGGACCGGGCTGCCGTCCTCGGGCACAACGTAGACACCCGCGCCCCCGTCCGCCGCCCGCAGCTTCACGGCCCCGAGCTCCTCGAGGTCGCGCGACAGCGTGGCGTTGGAGACCTCGATGCCCTCGGCCGCGAGCAGCGCCGAGAGCTCCGGCTGGCTGCGCACCTCGTGCACCGACAGCAGGGCGGTGATCCGGGCCTGCCTGCCCGCGCGGGTCGGCGCGACGGCGACCTTCGCCGACGCGACCGCCAACGGCTTGGCGGTGGTCACGGCCTGCTCCCCGGTCCGCCCTGCTGCTCGAGCAGCCACACCAGCAGCGCCTTCTGCGCGTGCAACCGGTTCTCCGCCTCGTCCCAGACCGCGCTCTGCGGACCGTCGATCACCTCGTCGGTGATCTCCTCGCCGCGGTGCGCGGGCAGGCAGTGCAGCACCGTCGCGTCCTCGGCCGCATGCGCCAGCAGCGCGGCGTTGATCTGGAACGGACGGAACGGCCCGACCCGGTCGAGGCCGTCGTTCTCCTGACCCATCGACGTCCACGTGTCGGTGACCAGTGCGTCGGCGCCCTTGGCGCCCTCGACCGGGTCATCGGTCAGCGTGATCGTCGCGCCGGTCTGCTCGGCGCGGGCCCGGGCCGCCTCGACGATGTAGCCGAGCGGCGCGAAGCCGGCAGGCGCCGCGATCGTGACGTCGATGCCCGCCGTCACACCGCCGAGCAGCAGCGAGTGCGCCATGTTGTTGGCGCCGTCGCCGAGGTAGGTCAGCTTGAGGCCCTTGAGCTCACCCTTGCGCTCGGCGAGCGTCTGGAGGTCCGCCAGCACCTGGCACGGATGGAACTCGTCGGACAGTGCGTTCACGATCGGCACCGTCGCCCCCGCCGCCATCTGCTCGAGCCGCTTCTGCCCGAACGTGCGCCAGACCACCGCATCGACGTACCTCGAGAGCACCCGACCGGTGTCCTGCAGCGTCTCCTCCCGACCGAGCTGGGTGCTGCGGCCGTCGACGACGACCGCGTGCCCGCCGAGCTGGGCGATGCCCATCTCGAAGGAGAAGCGCGTCCGGGTGGAGTTCTTCTCGAAGATGACACCGACGCCCCGCGGGCCCTCCAGCGTCCGCTTCGCGAACGGGGACCGCTTCAGCTCCGCGGCGAGCGCGAGGACCTCCGCCTGCTGGGCAGGCGTCAGGTCGTCGTCCCGCAAGAAGTGCTTCATGGTCGTGCTCATTTCTGTTCCTCCGCCACGTCGAGGATCGCGGGCAGTGCCGCGACGAATCCGTTCGCCTGCTCCTCGGTGAGGATCAGCGGCGGGGCCAGCCGGACGACGCCCGGCTGGGCGGCGTTGATCAGGAAGCCCGCCTCTCGCGCCGCGTTCTCGACGGCGGGCGCGACGTCGGCGGTGAGCACGACGCCAAGCAGCAGCCCCGAGCCCCGCACGTGGTCCACCAGCGGATGCCCGATGCCCTCGATGCCGTGGATCAGGTGCTTGCCGAGTGCGTCGGCGTGGCCGACCAGGTCCTGGTCCGCGACGGTCCGCAGCACGGCGAGCGCGGCGGCCGCACTGACCGGATTGCCGCCGAACGTGGTGCCGTGCTTGCCCGGACTGAGCAGCTCCGCGGCCGCCCCCGTGGCAATGCAGGCACCGATCGGCAGGCCGCCGCCGAGACCCTTCGCGAGGGTCATCACGTCCGGCACGATCCCGACCGCCTGGTGGGCGTAGAACCAGCCGGTGCGCCCGATCCCGGTCTGCACCTCGTCGAGCACCAGCAACGCACCGCGTTCGGCGGTGATCCGGCGGGCCTCCACCAGGTATCCCTCGGGCGGCACGACCACACCACCCTCGCCCATCATCGGCTCCAGGAACACCGCGGCGGTGTCCTCGTCGACAGCGGCGTCGAGTGCGGCGATGTCGCCGTACGGGATGTGCTCGACGCCTGCCGGCATCGGTTCGAACGGCGCCCGCTTCTCAGGCTGGCCGGTCAGCGCCAGCGCACCCATCGTGCGGCCGTGGAAAGCCCGCTCCGCGGCGATGATCTTGCGGCGTCCGGTCAGCCGGGCAATCTTGAACGCGGCCTCGTTGGCCTCGGTGCCCGAGTTGCACAGGAACACCCGGCCCGGTGCGCCGAGGTGCGCGAGCAGCTGCTCGGCGAGGGCGATGCCCGGCTCGGTGGCGTACAGGTTGGAGGTGTGGCCGAGGGTGGAGAGCTGCGCGGTGACGGCCTCGACGACGGCGGGGTGCGCGTGTCCGAGGATGTTGACGGCGATCCCTGCCAGCAGGTCGAGATACTGCTTGCCGTCCGCGTCGGTGACCACCGCGCCCTCGCCACGGACCAGGGCCAGCCGCGGGACCCCGTAGGTGTCCATCAGCGCGTTCGACCAGCGCTGCTGCAGAGGTTCGGTCATCACTGTCCTTCCTGATTCGTGTGGGTGACCATGGTGCCGATGCCCTCGCCGGTGAGCAGTTCCAGGAGCACGGAGTGCGCCACCCGGCCGTCGATCACGTGCGCGGACGAGACTCCGCCGCGCACCGCCCGCAGGCAGGCCTCCATCTTGGGGACCATCCCCGCGTCGAGCGTCGGCAACAGCAGTTCGAGTGCGGCCGAGTCGATCTCGCTGGCGAGGGAGGACCGGTCGGGCCAGTCGGTGTAGAGGCCCTCGACGTCGGTGAGCATCACCAGCTTCTCCGCGCCGATCGCCTCGGCCAGCGCCGCGGCCGCGGTGTCGGCATTGATGTTGTGCACGACCCCGTCCGCGTCGGGAGCGATCGTGGAGACCACCGGGATCCGGCCTGCCTCGATCAGGTCGAGCACCGCGTCCGGGTTGACCGTGGTGACGTCGCCGACGAGACCGATGTCGGTGGCCACCCCGTCGACCTGGACCGTGCGCCTTGTCGCGGTGAACAGGTGCGCGTCCTCGCCCGAGATCCCGACCGCGTACGGACCGTGGCTGTTGATCAGGCCGACGAGCTCGCGCCCCACCTGGCCGAACAGCACCATCCGGACCACGTCCATCACCTCGGGGGTTGTGACCCGGAAGCCCCCGCGGAACTCGCCCTCCATGCCGAGACGCGCCAGCATGGCGTTGATCTGCGGGCCGCCGCCGTGCACCACGACCGGATGGATACCGACGGTGCGCAGGAAGGCCATGTCCGCGGCGAAGGCCCGCTTGAGGTCGTCGTCGACCATCGCGTTGCCGCCGTACTTGACCACCACGATCTTGCCGTGGAACCGCTCCAGCCAGGGCAGCGCCTCCGCGAGGACGTGCGCCTTCTCGCCGGCGGTGATGTGCTCGATGCCGTCGATGTGCCCGGTCATGACGAGTACGCCGAATTCTCTTCCACGTACGCGTGCGAGAGGTCGGTTGTGCGGATGGAGACCTCCGCGTCACCGACGCCGAGCTCGATCCGCAGCGCGATGTCGATGCCCGAGAGGTCGACCTCCCTTGCGCCCGGCGCGCCGACCCCGTCGATGCAGACCGGGTTTCCGTTGAAGGACACCGAGATCCGGTTCGGGTCGAGCTCGATCGGGGCGATACCGACGGCTGCGAGGACGCGACCCCAGTTCGGGTCGGAGCCGAACAGCGCGGTCTTGACCAGGCTGTCGCGGGCGACGGTCCGCGCGGCGACGAGCGCGTCCTGCTCGGAGGCCGCGCCGGACACCGTGACGGTGACCCGCTTGGTCACGCCCTCCGCGTCGGCCATCAGCTGGTCGGCCAGGTCGTCGCAGACCGCGAGCACTGCGGCGTTGAGCTCTTCCTGGCTGGGCGCAACGGAACTCGCACCCGAGGCGAGGAGCAGCACGGTGTCGTTGGTGGAGGTCGCGCCGTCCACGTCCAGCCGGTCGAAGGACAGCCGGGTCGCGTTGCGGAGCGCCTCGTCGAGCTGCTCGGCGGTGGCGATCGCGTCGGTGGTGACGACGCAGAGCATGGTGGCCAGCGCGGGGGCGAGCATGCCCGCACCCTTGGCCATTCCGCCCACGTTCCACTTGTTCGTGTGGTGCAGCGCCGCCTGCTTCGGCACGGTGTCGGTGGTCATGATCGCGTAGGCGGCGTCAGTGCCGCCGGAGATCCCGCCCGCCAGTTCGTGCACGATCTCGGTGACGCCCGCGAGGAGCTTGTCCATCGGCAGCCGGTCACCGATCAGTCCGGTCGAGCACACCGCGACCTCGCCTGCGCCGGTCTCGGTGCCCCAGTCGCTCAGCGTCGCGGCGACGTGCTCGGCGGTCTGGTGGGTGTCCTGGAATCCGGGCGCGCCGGTGCAGGCGTTGGCCCCTCCGGAGTTCAGCACGACCGCGCGGAGCCTGCCACCGGTCAGCACCTGCTGCGACCACAGCACCGGCGCGGCCTTGACCTTGTTGGTGGTGAACACGCCTGCCGCGGCGGTGTCCGGGCCCTCGTTGAAGACCAGGGCCAGGTCCTGGCGTCCGCTGACCTTGATGCCCGCGGCGATGCCTGCGCCTCGGAACCCGGCGGGCGCGGTGACGCCCTGGGTGCGCACGAGCTTGCCGCCCGCGACGGCGACCGAGTCGGGGATGACGGGGGTGGTGTTCACGGGGCTACTCCCACTGTCGAGAGACCATCGGTCTCGGGCAGGCCAAGGGCAAGGTTCATTGATTGCACGGCGCCGCCTGCGGTCCCCTTGGTGAGGTTGTCGATGGCGGCGATGACGACGAGAAGGCCGGCGTCGGCGTCGACCGTGACGCCGATCTGGGCGGCATTGGACCCGATCACCGCGCCGGTCTGCGGGAAGACGTGCTCGGGCAGCACGTGCACGAAAGGCTCATCGGCGTAGGCCTTTTCGTACACCTCGCGGGCCTGCGCCTCGGTGACGGTGGTCGGCGCGGTGCAGGTGGCCAGGATGCCGCGGGGCATCGGCGCCAGTACCGGGGTGAAGGACACGGTGACGTCGGTGCCCGCGAGGGGCGAGAGGTTCTGGATGATCTCGGGGGTGTGCCGGTGCACGCCGCCGACCCCGTACGCACGGGCCGAACCCATCACCTCCGAGCCGAGCAGGTCGGCCTTGGGTGCGCGGCCCGCACCGGAGGTGCCACTGACCGCGACCACGGTCACCCGCGGCTCGACGATCCCGGCCGCGACCGCGGGGGCGAGGGCCAGGCTGGCCGCGGTCGGGTAGCAACCGGGGACCGCGATCCTGGTCGCGCCGACGAGCTTCTCCCGGTGGCCCGGCAGCTCCGGCAGGCCGTACGGCCAGGTCCCGGCGTGCTCGCTCTTGTAGTACTTCTCCCAGTCCGCCGCGCTCGCCAGCCGGAAATCGGCGCCGCAGTCGATGATGACGGTGCTCTCCGGCAACTGCTTGGCGATCTCGGCCGAATTGCCGTGCGGCAGACCGAGGAACACCACGTCGTGGCCGGCGAGCTGCTCGACGGTCGTCGGCTCGAGGACACGATCGGCCAGCGGCAGCAGATGCGGATGATGCTCGCCGAGCGTGCTGCCTGCGTTGCTTCCCGCGGTGAGCGCGCCGATGGTCAGCGAGCCGTCGCGATAGGCGGGGTGACCCAACAGCAGTCGGAGGACCTCACCGCCCGCGTAGCCGCTCGCACCGGCGATGGCGACCCGGATCGGCGTGGACGCCGGGCCTGAGGAAGCTGCAGAAGTGACCATACGATTGATTATGCATCATCATGCAAGCCCATTCATAGCCAGGGCGCGGGCGGCCGTCAGACGACGAAGGCAACCCAGTAGAAGGCCCAACAGGACACCGCGGTCAAGGTCATGCCGATCGCCGCGATCCGAGCCCATCGCCGGTGCCACGCGCTGTGGGCCCCCGGATGCGGCGAGCTACCGAAGTTCCGCATCGCCCGAACGATCACCACCGGCCACAGCAGGACCGAGAAGACCGCGAAGACCAGGTGAACCGACAGCACCGACCACACCAGGCTCGACGCCGAGCCGCCCACCACGCCCGCCGACCGCTCTTCCCATCCGTTGAAGCGCACGTCCAACTCGAAGAGGACGACCGCCACCAGCAGCGCGACACCGAGCCCGAGCTGTACCGACCTGTGCAGCCGGAACCGCCTGCCGACCCTGACCTGATAGACGCTCCAACCGAGGACCGCCACCACCAGCGCCATCAACAGCACCATCATGTCCATGGCCGAGGAGGCCCTCGTGCCGAGGAAGCCGTCGATCCCACTGAAGTCGTTCATCGCCGAAACCACACCCTTGTCCCAGTCTTCCCGACACTGTGTCGGGAAGATGCGGTTCGGACGGTATCAGGCCGGATCCGCGGGCCCCGCGCCGGTCAGGACAGCACCGCCTCCCGGATCACGTGCTTGGTGAGCTTGCCGGACGGGTTTCGCGGCAGTTCGTCGACAACGACCAGCTCCCGCGGGATCTTGTAGCGGGCCAGCTTGTCGGCCAGGTAGTCCCGCAACTCGTCCAGCTCGAGCGCCGCGCCACCGACGGTCGCCACCACCGCGACCACCGTCTCGCCCCACTGCGGGTGCGGCCGCCCGATCACCGCGACGTCGACGATGTCCGCGCGCGGACGGATCGCCTCCTCCACCTCCTGCGAGTAGACGTTCTCACCGCCGGTGATGATGACGTCCTTCGTACGGTCGACGATGTACAGGTAGCCGTCCTCGTCGACCCGCGCCACGTCGCCGGAGCGGTACCAGCGGCCCTCGAACACCTCGGCTGTGGCCTCGTCGTTGTCGAGATAGCCGACCATGCGGGTGTCGCTCGCGAGCCAGATCTCGCCCGTCTCCCCCGGCCCCGCGTCGACGCCGTCCGGGCGGACCACCCGCAGATCGACGCCCGGCATGCCGCCGCGCCCGATCGACCCTGCCTTCGCGATCTGCTCGTGCGGGTAGAGCGCGGTGCCGGTCGGGCCCATCTCGCTCATCCCGTACACCTGGTAGAAGCCCTCGGACCGATACGCCTGCTGCAGCTGGCGCGCCACCTCGGCACCGATCGGCGCACCGCCGTAGGTCCATCGCCGCATGGTCGAGAAGTCGTAGGCGGACATGTCGATACCTGCAGCGCGGGCGACCTGCAGCGGAGCCAGGTACGCGATCGGAGCGCCGAAGAACGCGGTGATCTTCTCGGCGCCGATGATCTCGAGGAAGGGCAGCGGCGCGTACTCGCGCATCAACACCACAGTGCCACCGAGGAACATCGTCGGGACGAACCAGACGTTGAGTGGGGCCGCGTGCCAGATCGGCATCGCGATCAGCACCCGTTCGTCGCGGTCGAGGCCGAGGGTGGTCGCGATGTACGGCGCGACGGTCGTGATCGAGCGATGCGTGTGCAGACAGCCCTTGGGGGCACTGGTGGTCCCCGACGTGTAGAGCACCTGGGCGATCTCGGTCTCCTCGACGTCGACGCCGTCCCACTCGTCGGCGACGTCCACGAGCGCGTCGAAGTCCCGATCGGCCCGGCCCTCGGCGTCGCCACCCAGCTCGGTCAGCAGCCAGTCCACCTGCGGCGCACCGGCTTCCGCGTTCGCTCGGAGACCAGCCGAGACCACACCCACCTTCGCGCCGCAATGCGTGAGCGTGTACTCGACCTCGGGGGGTGCCAGCTTGTGGTTGACCGGCACCAGCACCGCGCCCGCGCGCCACGCCCCGAAGGCCGCGATCACGAATCCGGGGGTGTTGTAGGTCATCACCGCGACCCGGTCGCCGCGCCGGACGCCCCGGCCGCGCAGCACCTCGGCCGCCCGCTTCGACGCGGCGACGAGTTCGCGATAGCTGAGGCGCTCGGCCCCACAGACCACCGCCTCCTTGTCCGGGAACTTCCGGCAGGTGCTTTCCAGCATCGTCGTCAGGTCCATGGGTCCTCCTCGGGTGGCGCCCGGCTTGTCGTCGCGGCCGGATTGCCGTCTACGGCGATTCGTTCTACAGTCGGGATCGACAAGGATTGAATCATGATTCATAGTTTTACGAAAGGCGCAGACGAGATGGCCTACCGAGCGACGGAGAAGACCCGCGCGGCCCAGGCCGAGCGCAGGGAGGTCCTGCTCGCGGAGGCCGGGAAACTGGTCGCGGCGGGTGGATTCTCCGCGGCCTCGGTCAAGGCCATCGCGGAGAACTGCGGCGTGAGCGTCGGCTCGGTGTACTCGTACTTCGACGGCAGGGCCGACCTGCTGGCCGCGGTGTTCCGCCGCGGCGCCGACCAGGAACTGAACGAAGTGCGGATTGCCGTCGCCGAACACTCGGGCGCTGCGGACCGGCTGCGCGCTCTCGTCGAGACGTTCGCCCGCCGCGCCATCCGGGGCCGCCAGATGGCCTGGTCGCTGCTGTTCGAGCCGGTCGATCCCCGGGTCGACGAGGAGCGGCTCATCTACCGCGGCTCCTACGTCGAGCTGACCACCGCGATCCTGCGCGACGGCATCGAGGAGGGCGAACTGCCCGACCAGCACGTCGGGATCGCCGCGGCCGCGCTGATCGGCGCGATCAGCGAGTCCCTCACCGGCCGACTCTCCCCCGTTCCCGTGGAGCTGCCCGAGACCTTCTCCGACGACGACATCGTCGACGCCATCCTCCAACTGTGCCTGCGCGCGGTCGGTTTCGCCGCCTGACCGCAACCGATGATCAAGAAGGAACCAACATGACGAACACAGTCGCCTCGCCGCACCGCACCCACGAGGTCTTCAACCAGGCGCCCCCGCGGGTGGAGGTCAACGAGTACACCTCGAACGTCCCGCTCGTGGAGGGCGTGCGCCGGTACGACGCCGAGTGGGCGCAGCGCGAACTCACCGAGGTCGGCACGCTGGTCGGCACTGCGGAGTTCCAGCACGACGCGGAGCTGGCCAACACCGTGCTCCCGACCCTGCACACGCACGACAAGTACGGCCATCGGATCGACGAGGTCGAGTACCACCCGAGCTACCACCGAATCATCGGCGCTGCCATCCAGCACGGCGCCCACACCTCGGCGTGGGCCGACCCGAAGCCCGGCGCCAACGTCGCCCGCGCGGCCACCTTCATGATGTTCGCCCAGGTCGAGCCCGGCCACTCCTGCCCGGTATCCATGACCCATTCGGTCGTGCCCGCCCTGGACTTCTCCCCCGAACTGGCCGAGCTGTGGCTGCCCCGCCTCTACGCCCGCGGTTACGACGGCGGCCTCGCCGCGCCCGGCAGCAAGCCCGGCGTGCTGTTCGGCATGGCGATGACCGAGAAGCAGGGCGGATCCGACGTCCGCGCCAACACCACCCGCGCCGTGCCGAACTCCGACGGCAGCTGGTCGCTGACCGGCCACAAGTGGTTCTGCTCGGCGCCGATGTCGGACGGTTTCCTGATCCTTGCGTATACGGAGGAGGGCATGTCCTGCTTCCTGGTCCCCCGGGTGCTCAAGGACGGCACCCGCAACGTCTTCCGCATCCAGCGCCTCAAGGACAAGCTCGGAAACAAGTCCAACGCCTCGTCGGAGATCGAGCTCGACGGCACGATCGGACATCTGGTCGGCGAACCGGGCCGCGGCGTCCGCACCATCATCGAGATGGTCTCGCGCACCCGCCTCGACTGCGTGTACGGCTCGGCGGCGGGCATGCGCCAGTCGGTCGCGGAGGCACTGTGGCACGTCCGCCACCGGGCCGCGTTCGGCGCGACGCTGATCGACCAGCCCGCGATGACGGCCGTCGCCGCGGACCTCGCGCTCGAATCCGAGGCCGCAACCGCGACCGCGCTGCGCCTGGCCCGTGCCCACGACGAGGACGCCGACGACACCGAGAAGGCGTTTCGCCGGCTCGCCACCGCGGTCAGCAAGTACTGGATCTGCAAGCGCGGGCCGCATCACGCCTACGAGGCGCTCGAATGCCTCGGCGGCAACGGCTACACCGAGGCGTTCCCGCTTGCGCGCCGGTACCGCGAACAGCCGGTGATGGCGGTGTGGGAGGGGTCCGGCAACGTGATCGCCCTCGACGTGCTGCGCGCCATGACGCGTGAACCCGAATCCGTCGCCGCCTTCGACGCGGAGCTCGCGCTGGCGTCAGGGGCTTCGCGGTTGTTCGACGACCACCTCGCCCGGATTCGCGGCGCGCTGGCCGAGCTCGCGACCCTCGACCCCGCGCAGGCTCAGCTGCGCGCGCGTCCCATTGCCGCCGCGATGGCCATGGGGCTGCAGGGCGCACTCCTCCTGCGCACCGCGCCGTCCGCGGTCGCCGAGGCCTTCCTGGCGGCACGGCTCGGACCCGAGCGCGACCTCGAATACGGCACGCTCCCCGTTGGCACCGACTTCGGGACGATCCTGGACCGGCACTAGCCCGAGGACGGCCGGCTCGGTGAGGACCCAGGTCCGCCGGGCCGGCCGTTCGCGCTCACTCCAGGCGCAGTGCCGCCGATCGGCTCCTGCCATCGCCTGGCTCGTCGGGGAAACCGCGCGGCTTGCGCTGCCCGAAGTTCTCCCAGATCGACACGATGAAGAGCATCGTGACCCCGGTCAGGACGACCGCGATGGTGATGCAGACGACCGCGTATCCGAACACGACCCCGATTTCCGACCAGGCCATGGCGCTACCTCCACGTCTTGGTTATGCAGTTGCACAGTGGGATGGCTACACCGTACGCCGAGGGACCCCGGGAACGCCTCGAATCCGCAGGACGCTAGGAGTCTGCCAGCCACGCCAGCATGCGGCCCTTCGACCAGCAGCGACCGATGGCCTCGGCCCTGCGCACCGACCCGTCGAACACCGCCAGGCCGATGATGCTGTGGCCGGAGGCGCGGCGATCGCCGAGTGTCGGTATCGCAGGCGCGACTCCGACCCCCTCCGCTGACACCCAAGCCACCGGCCGTCCCGCCGCCGCCTCGTCGAGGCGGTGCAGGAAGCGCAGGCGACGCTCGAGCGGGAAGCTCGAGAGCGCCCACGTCGTGGTGACGACAGGTAGCGCGTCCCCGGGCACGCGGGCGATGGCGTCGGGCAACACCTCGACGGCATCCCCCTGCAACAGCAGCGGAAGGGCCGTCGCCACCAACGCCATCTCCGCGTCGAGCCTCGCGACCCGCTCCGGCTGATCCGGCCACAGGCAGGCGCGCAACCATCGGGCCTCGTCCGCGTCGGTCACGTCGACCGGATCGAGGTCGACGCCGACCCTGGCGGCGACCTCGGGCATCGCCCGCGGCGGGACGGGCCGATCTCCCACGATCGAAGGCGACAACTGCACGGGAGACGACGGGTCGCCAAGCGATTGTCCGTCGCCGTACGTGATGCCGACGCGATCGACGGTGAGGTTGAGCCCGGCCGAACAGCCCACGTCGACCAGCCCGACCGCGTTCGCGCCAACCCGGTGCGCCGCCTCGGCAATGGCCGGATACAGCACGCCGCCGTGTCCGGTCTCGTCGGTCCGCGCCTTACGGCGCACGGCGATCGCCACGACCGAGTCGGTCATTCGCAACAGCGTGTCGATCGCAGCGGCCGCGGCCGCGTCGCCGTCCGCGGCGGCATAGGCCGCGGCGAGCGCGGGGGCGCGGCCGGCAAGGGCGAGGTCGTGCAGCGCGGCGAGGATCACCGTGGGGCGCCGCTTGCGCGCCGGCGCCGTCTCGATGGCGCGCAGAGCCTCGTCGGACTCACTCAGCGCGACGGCGACGCGTTCGTACAGCAGCGATGTTCCTGCGGCGTCGACCTCGCCGAAGCGTCGATACACCTGGGCGAGAGAGCGGGCCCCACCTGCTGGTACGGCGCGTCGTACGGTCGGACTCGGCATCGAAGGCGATTCTAGCCAGTCGACACGACAAACCTAGGAGTCCATGGCCTTTCGGATCTCGTCCAGCTTGCTCTTCGCCGCCTTCTGCCGCTCTTCCCACTGCTCCGCGACGGTGCGCCCCGCCTGCGACTCGGCGTCGAGCTCGGTGGCGCCCGCCGCGGTCCCGGCACGGGTCTCGATCTTCTCGCGTACCGAGTCGAACGTCGGCACACCGGAATCTGTGTAGTCGGGCGCGGGAATCGCGGTCGGCAACCCGGGTCCCGTCGTCGGCGCCGGGACGCCGGCCACCACCGTCGGGTCAGGCGGGATCGGCACGCCGGCCGGGAAGGGCACTTCCGCCGGGATCGGCACATCCGGCGAGGCCGGGACGTCGCCGCCGATCGCGTTCGCGGCGGCCGCGATCGACGCGAGCGCCGGTCGGCCCGCGGTCGCGGCGGCGATCGCCAGCACCAGTTCCTGGTCGGTGAGCCGGCTCAGCCCATCGGCAACGCTCTGGGAATCGGTCATGACACCTCATTCCGTCGACTTGCCGCAAGGCTACGGCAGCCCGCGTCGAGAGTGCACCTGCCGGCCAGCCTTCTCGGCCGATGGCCCGGTATGTGCACTCTCGACGGATGGGGTCAGGCCCGAAGCTGCGCACCCACCGCGGCGGATGCCGCGGCGACCGCCGCGTCCCGTGCCGCGGAGGCCTCATCCTCGGTGAGCGTCCGATCCGCGGCGCGGAACCGCAGCGCGAAGGCCAGGGACTTGCGACCCTCACCGACCTGCGCACCCTCGAACACGTCGAACAGGCGAATCTCCTCGAGCAGCTCGCCCGCGCCGGAGCGCAGCGCCGACTCGACGGTGGCGGCGGGCACGCTCGCCTCGACCACGACCGCGACATCCTGGAGAACCGCCGGGAACGGCGAGACCCGAGGCGCAGGAAGCGATTCGGTGATCGGCAGCGCGGTCAGGTCGATCTCCACCGCACAGGTACGCGGCGGCAACCCGCTGCGCTCGAGCACGGCCGGGTGCAGCTCACCCGCGTGCCCGACGACGATTCCGTCGACCAGCAGTTCGGCGCCGCGGCCGGGGTGCCATGGCAGGTACTGAGCCGCCCTGCGCTCGAGGGACACGCCCGCCGCCTCGGCGATCGTCTCCGCTGCCGCGAAGGCATCGGAGGCCTCCACTGCGCGGCCCGAGCCCCACGGCCCGCTCGGCTCCCTGAGCCCGGTCAGCACCGCGGCGACGTGGGTCGGCTGCGCGGGCAGCGACTTCAGCAGATCCGCGATCTGGTCGTCGGTCGGGCGACGGTCCACCGGCAGTGCCTGCACCGGCTTGGTGTCGGGTCCCGGAAGGACGACCTGCGCGATGCCGAACAACGCGAGGTCGCGCTGTCCACGAGAAGTGTTGCGGGACAGGATCTCCAACAGACCCGGCAGCAGGGTGCTCGCCAGCTCGGGACGGTCGGACTCGAGCGGGTTGAGCACCTTCGAGGTGTTGCGGCGCGGATCGTCGGCGTCGAGGCCCCAGGTCTCGAACACCCCGGTGGGCAGGAACACCGTCGGCAGCACCTCGACGTACCCGTCGAACGCGAGCGCCCGACCGACGGCGCGACGGCGACGCTGCTGCGGGGTGAGGCCACGACCGGCGGGCGCGGCGGGCAGCACGGACGGGATCTGCTCGAGGCCCTCGAGGCGCAGCACCTCCTCCACCAGGTCCGCGGGCTGCTCCAGGTCCGGCCGCCAGGTGGGCGGGGTGACCACGAGCTGGCCGTGGCCGGACTCGCTGACCCCCACGTCCACGGCGCAGCCGACCTGGGTCAGCCGCCTGGCCGCGGTGCCGTTCGGGTACGTCACGCCAGCGACCCGGTCGGGCAGGTCGATGTCCATGCGGATCGGAGCGGGCTCGTCGACGCCGCCGACATCGGTCAGCACCGGTTCGATCCGGCCGCCCGCGATCTCCACCAGGAGCGCGGCCGCACGGTCGAGCGCGGCAGTCGGCAGGGCCTGGTCCACCACGCGCTCGTAACGCTTGCTGGCCTCGCTGATCAACTTGTGCCTGCGGGATGTCCGGAACACTGCGAGCGGGTTCCAGATCGCGGCCTCGAGCAGCACCTCGGTGGTCCCGGCGCCGACCTCGGTGCTGGCACCGCCCATCACACCCGCGAGGGAGACCGCGCCCGTGTCGTCGGCGATCACCACGTCCTCGGCGTCGAGGGTCCGCTCCACCCCGTCGAGGGTGGTCAGCTTCTCGTCAGCGGCGGCCCGGCGCACGACGAGTCCACCGGTCAGCTTGTTCGCGTCGAAGGCGTGCAGCGGCTGTCCCAGCTCGAGCAGCACGTAGTTGGTGACGTCGACAGCCGGGGAGATCGGACGCACCCCGGAGAGCAGCAGCCTGCGCTGCAACCACCACGGGGAGACCGCGGCGGGGTCGATCCCGGTGACGCGACGCAGTGCGAAGCGCGGCGACCCGGACTCGGGCAGCACGGTCAGCGGCCACGCCTCCCCGTCCGACCCGTGCGTGGGCAGCACAGCGGGATCGGCGAACTCGAGGTCGAACCCACAGGCCAGCTCCCTGGTCAGTCCGCGAACCGAGAAGCAGTACCCGCGGTCGGGGGTGATGTTCAGCTCGATGATCGTGTCGCCGAGTCCGAGCAGGTCGTTGGCGTCGGCACCGGGCTCGGCCGTACCCGGCTCGAGCACAAGGATGCCCGAATGGTCCTTGCCGATCCCGAGTTCGGCGACCGAGCAGATCATCCCGTCGGACACCTGGCCGTAGGTCTTGCGCGCGGCGATCTTGAAGTCACCGGGCAGCACCGCGCCGGGCAGTGCCGCGACGATCAGGTCACCCTCGGCGAAGTTCCTTGCACCGCAGACGATTCCGCGCGGCTCCGACTCGCCGACGTCGACCTGGCACATCCGGATCGGCTTCTTGAACTCGGTGAGCTCGGTGATCGAGACGACCCGACCCACCACCAGCGGCCCCGGCACCCGGTGCAGGACGTCGACCTCCTCGACCTCGAGGCCGACGCGCACGAAACCGGCGTCCAACTCCTCGGCCGTCACCTCCCAGTCGGGGGTCGCCCGCTGCAGGATCTCGGTCAGCCACGATTGCGCTACTCGCACGTCTACTCAGCTCTCTCGTTCTCGAGGTCTCTATGGTCTGGGCATTCCGCAGGCTCCACGCCTGTCAGGCCCTGACACCGAAGGGCTGCGTGAATCGCACGTCGCCCTCGACGATGTCGCGCATGTCCGGGATGCCGTTGCGGAACTGCAGGGTTCGCTCCAGGCCCATGCCGAACGCAAATCCGGAATACTCGTCGGGGTCGATTCCGCTGGCCCGCAACACCTTCGGGTTGACCATGCCGCAGCCACCCCACTCGACCCAGCCGGCGCCGCCCTTCTTGCCGGGGAACCACACATCCACCTCGGCGGACGGCTCGGTGAACGGGAAGTAGTTGGGTCGCATCCGGGTCCTGGTGTCCGGGCCGAACAGCGCCCGGGCGAAGGCGTCGAGGGTGCCGCGCAGGTGCGCCATGGTCAGGCCCTTGTCGATCGCGAGCCCCTCCAGCTGGGAGAAGACCGGCGTGTGCGTGGCATCCAGCTCGTCGGTCCGGAAGGTGCGCCCCGGGCACACCACGTAGATCGGCACCTCCCGCGAGAGCATGGTGCGGACCTGAACCGGTGAGGTGTGCGTGCGCAGCACCTGTCGCGAGCCCTCGGGCGCGATGTGGAAGGTGTCCTGCATGGTGCGGGCTGGATGGTCCGGCAGGAAGTTGAGCGCGTCGAAGTTGAAGTGCTCGGTCTCGACCTCGGGACCCTCGGCGACCTCCCAGCCCATCGCGACGAACACGTCGGAGACCTGCTCGGAGATGATGGTGATCGGGTGGCGGGCGCCCACCGGACGGCGCTGGGCGGGCAGCGTCACGTCGATCGCCTCCGCGACGAGCACGGCGGCATCGCGCTCGGCCAGGAGCACCTCACGACGGGCATCGAATGCGGTGGTGGCCCTGGTACGCGCCGCGTTGACCCGCTTGCCCGCGTCCGCCTTCTCCTTGCCTGGCAACGCGCCGAGGGCACGCCGGACGAGCGACAGCGGAGCCTTGTCGCCCAGGTGGTCGATCTTCGCCTTGGCCAACGCATCGAGATCGCCTGCGGCGCCGAACGCCGACTCGGCCTGCTCGGCCGCGGCACCGAGCGCGTCTTCGGTCAGCGCCTCGGTGTCGATCGGTCCTGAACTCTCGGCCTCGTTCTTTGCCACGGCTGGTCAAACTCCTCGTCGATGGTCGTCGCGCCGCGCGCACCCGGCGCACGGCAGAACAATCCTAGGTTGTCGGTCGGTCCTGCCGATGCTGCACCCGCGCGCTCGCGTACAGGCAGATGGCGGCGGCGGTCGCCAGGTTCAGGCTCTCCGCGCGGCCGTGGATGGGAATCCGCACCCGATGGTCGGCCCTCGCGGCGATCGCCGGGTCCAGCCCGTGCGCCTCGTTGCCGAACAGCCAGGCGGTCGGCCGGGCCAGCAAGTCGTCCGCATCGTCGAGGTCGACCTCGCCGTCCGCCGCGGTCGCCAGGATCTGCACACCCGCGGAGGTGATCTGCTCGAGCACAAGGGCCACGTCCCGCTCCCGCGCGATCGGCAGGTGGAAGACGCTGCCCGCCGAGGAGCGCACGCACTTGCCGTTGTGCGGGTCGACGCTGTCGCCTGCCAGGATCGCCGCGTCGGCTCCGACCGCGTCCGCGACCCGGATCACCGTGCCGGCGTTGCCCGGCTCGGACACCGAGACGGGGACGGCCAGCAACCTGGGCGATCCGTCCAACGCGTCGCCGAGCGGAACGTCCAGGAGTCCGCAGACCGCGACGAGCCCCGGCGGGGTCACCGTGTCGCTCAGCGACCTGGCGGCCCGCTCGGTGATCGGCGAAACCCGAACGCCGGCGGCGGTGGCCTTTGCGATCAGCTCGCCGTACCTGGCGGCGGCCTCGTCGGTGAAGAAGAGCTCCTCCACGCGACCGGTGGCGAGCGCCGCGGTCACCGAGTTCGCGCCCTCGGCGAGGAAGCGCCCCGCCTTCTTCCGCTCGGCGCCGCGCAGCAGCTTGACAGCAGAAACGACCCGTGGAGTCCGCTCGGTGAACGGGTCCACGGGTCGCTCCTGGTTCAGCTTGCTCAGGCTGCTTCCCCGGCGGGGGCGTTCACGTCGGCCGGCAGAGCGGCCTTGGCGATGGCCACCAGGCCGGCAAAGGCCTCGGCGTCGGAGACGGCCAGCTCGGCGAGGATCTTGCGGTCGACCTCGACACCCGCGGCGTTCAGGCCCTGGATGAAGCGGTTGTAGGTCATGTCGTTCGCGCGCGCGGCGGCGTTGATACGCGTGATCCACAGCTTGCGGAAGTCACCCTTGCGCGCGCGGCGGTCGCGGTACGCGTAGGTGAGCGAGTGGAGCTGCTGCTCCTTGGCCTTGGTGTACAGGCGCGAGCGCTGTCCACGGTAGCCCTTGGAGGCCTCAAGAATTGAACGACGCTTCTTCTGGGCGTTGACCGCCCTCTTTACGCGTGCCACTGGGAAATCCTGTCAATCTCGGAGCGCGACGGGCGCCCCTGGTTGGTCAAAAAGTGCTGGTCTCGATCAGATGCCGAGCAGGCGCTTGATGCGCGGGGTGTCAGCCTTGCTGACGACGGCCTTGCCATCGAGGCGACGGGTCACCTTGGTGGGCTTGTGCTCGAGCAGGTGGCGACGGCCGGCCTTCTGGCGCAGGATCTTGCCGCTGCCGGACACCTTGAATCGCTTCGAGGTGCCGCTGTGGCTCTTCATCTTGGGCATGGAGTCCTCAGTTCTGTGTTTCTTCGGTACTGCGTTCGGTCGAGACGGTCTTGCTAGCTGGTCGGCGCCTCGGGTGCCGCGCCTTCGGCCGGAGCCTCGGGTGCGGCGGCGGGGGCCTCCGGCACGGGCGGCGCCGAGGCGGGCCTCGGAACCTGGGGCACCGGAGCCTGCGCGCTCTCCTGCGCCTTGACGCGGGTCTTCGCGCCCTTGTGCGGGGCGAGGACCATCGTCATGTTCCGGCCGTCCTGCTTCGCCGAGGTCTCGACGAAGCCGAGGTCGGCGACATCGGCACCGAGGCGCTGCAGCAGCCGGAAGCCCAGCTCGGGGCGGGACTGCTCGCGACCGCGGAACATGATGGTGACCTTGACCTTGGACCCGGCCTCGAGGAAGCGAACGACGTTGCGCTTCTTGGTCTCGTAATCGTGGTCGTCGATCTTCGGACGGAGCTTCTGCTCCTTGATCACGGTCAGGGTCTGGTTCTTGCGCGATTCGCGCGCCTTCTGCGCGGCCTCGTACTTGAACTTGCCGTAGTCCATGATCTTGCACACCGGCGGACGGGCGTCGGGCGCCACCTCGACCAGGTCGAGATCGGCCTCGAGGGCCAAGCGGAGTGCATCTTCAACACGCACGATCCCGACCTGCTCACCGCCAGGTCCGACGAGTCGAACCTCGGGTACGCGGATGCGATCGTTGATGCGGGTCTCAGTGCTGATGGGGCCTCCTAGGTTGAGCGGCGTGGTCGTCCTGACCGCCGGCAGCCCGTTGCCCGCTCTCTCCCAACAAAAGAGCCCCGCTGGATTTTCACCATGCGAGGCCCGATGTCGACCGGTTCGATGCCCGCCGCGATCGCTCGCGGCCACCATCCCCTCACGAGAGGGAACCCGTCCCCTGACATGATCTCCACACGGAACACCGTGTCGAGGCCAAGCCCTGAGGGCGGGCGACCGGACCGCTGACCAGCGCGTTTGAGGCGCCAGATAACGGTGGGAGTCGGACTCCACTTGCTGCCCCCAACGTCGTCGGGGGCGGTCGTGTATGGAAGTCTAGCAGGCATGACAGAGCAAACTCACACGGGCGACGTCCGCGAGCTGGCCGATGTGCCCGCAGTGGAGGTCATCAGCCGCGCCGCAGTGATGCTGATGAGCTCGGCCGCCGAGAAGCTCGGCCTCTCCTCGCCCGACCCCGACGAGAGCGACCATCTCGACCTGGACGAGGCCCGCCGGGTGATCACCGCACTCGCGGGCCTGGTCACCGCCTCGGTGGAGTACCTCGGGCCGCATGCGGGTCCGATCCGCGAGGGACTGCAGGCACTCCAGCGCGCCTTCCGCGAGGCATCCGCCCATCCCGACGAGCCCGGCAACGGGCCGGGCGAGAAGTACACCGGCCCCGTCTACTGATCCCCGCCCCCGGCTGCCGTCGAGTGACCCGTTCACGCGATGGCGGCCGGGGTTTGCGGCGATACTGGATTCCGTGGCGAACAAGACCCAGCCGACAGGTGCCGACGTCGACGCGTTCCTCGGCACGCTGCCCGACGATGCGACGCGGGCAGACTGCGAACGCCTGATCGACCTCATGCGCACCGCCACCGGCGAACCGGCCGCCATGTGGGGTTCGAGCATCATCGGGTTCGGCGACCGCTCCTACCGCTATGCCAGCGGACACACCGGCAATACGGCGCTGATCGGCTTCGCCCCCCGATCGACCGCCCTCACCCTCTATCTGAGCCTGAACCTGGACGACCACCGCGACGCCCTGCAGCGCCTCGGCAAGCACAGGACCGGCAAGGGCTGCCTCTACGTCAAGCGCCTCGCCGACGTCGACGAGTCCGAACTCCGCGCGCTGATCGAGTCCTCGGTGCGCGCCGCCCGCGCGCTGTCCGTCGACTCCTGAGCGGACGCGATCAGCGCGCCGAGCAGCAGCGTTCCGCCGACCGACGAACCCCGCAGCGCGTAGTGATGGACGTCACAATTCTTCGAGGAAGTCCGCCGGCAGATTCCGTACGCACGTCCAGTCCCGCTCGTGTACAAAGATTCCGGATCGGGGGATCACATTCGCTCTGCCCGCCCCAGTCGTCCTGTATCCGGGGATGGGGCAACAGCTCGATTCGTCTCCAGCCAATGACGTCGCCGGCTCGCCGGCGGCTCAGAACTGAACACCGCAGATCGCAATGAAGGAGCTCACATGCCCAACCCCAGTGACATCGACGCCCTGTTCGGATCGATTGCCAACATCATCAACTCCGCGCTCGCGGGCGGCTCGTCCGTTCCCACCGAGACCGGCACGGTCTAACGAACGGTCGACTACAGACAGCAGTGCGGGCCGGGTCCTCGTGACC